>NZ_JBEXRZ010000149.1:0-17067 GCF_040613325.1 Streptomyces sp. NPDC006283
GCTCCGCCCTGACGCCCGCCGCCGCGGCCCGTGCCTCCAGTGCAGCCGTTGACACCCCGTGCGCCGCCGGGAGTTCACGTACCCGCCATGCGCGGGTGCCGCTCGCGTCCGCCGCGGCGAGGAAGCTTTCGGCCGCGAGGAGCATGCAGCGGGGGCCGTCCTCGGCCGGGACGCGCAGCGTCGCGTCGCCCGCCGTCACGCGGACCCGCGTGCCGCCCGGTTCTGCGAGCAACATCACATCCGCGGCGAGTTCGGCCATGTCCCCGCGGCCGTCGTCCAGGGAAAACAGGAAGCGCCCCGAGAGCTCCGGTGTGAGATCGCTCGCGCACAGCAGCGCGTCCAGTTCCCCGACCAGTGGCCGCACATCGGCGAATCCGTGTTCGTCGAGCCCCGACAGCGGCGAGGCGACGATGTTGCGGACGCGTTCGTGGCGGGGCGACGGCAGCAGCCCCGCCGCTTCCAGGAGCACCGCCAACTCCCCGCCGCAGCCTGCTTCCAGGCCCCGCAGTTGGAGGTTGCCGCGCGAGGTGATGTCCAGCGCCCCGTCGCCCAGCCGCTCGGCCGCGCCCGCCAGCGCATACGTCTGCGCGGCGGTCAGGATGCCCGCCGGCACGCGGACGCGGGCCAGCGCGCCGTCGTCCGCCGAGTGCAGACGCAGCGCGCCGGGGCAGGCATCACCGCGGTCCCGAACGGGAGTTACGGGAACTTCATCCCTGTTCGGGCGGTTCGAGGGGGCCGGAGGCATGGCGGCGAGCATACCGACCATCACACAAGCCCCCTGCTCCGAGCGCCCTATCCGGACCGGAGCGACCCCTACTATGCTGCTCGGCGGGCCAAACGGCCCGCCACCGCCGAAGACGGCGTCAGGGGAGGAAGCCCGGTGAGAATCCGGCGCGGTCCCGCCACTGTGAGCCAGGCGGCTGTGCATCACGCGCACGCCGCCGGGTGAGCCAGGAACTCCCGCCGTCTTCCACCGCCCGGGGCGCGGAAACCCCGAGGAAGAGGCCAGACGCCGCATGATCCTGCTCCTGTCGACGTCCGACACCGACCTGCTGAGCGCACGTGCCGCGGCCGGCCCGGTCGCGTACCGCTACGCGAACCCCACCCGCCTCGCGCTCGACGAACTGCCCGCGCTGCTCGAGGGCACGGACCTCGTCGTCGTACGCCTCCTCGGCGGCCTGCGCGCCTGGCAGGAGGGCCTCGACCTGCTGCTCGCCCAGGACCGCCCCGTCGTCGTCCTCACCGGCGAACAGGCGCCCGACGCCCAGCTGATGGAGGCCTCCACGGTCCCCATCGGGATCGCCGCGGAGTCCCACGCCTACCTCGCGCACGGCGGCCCGGCGAACCTGGAGCAACTGGCCCGCTTCCTGTCCGACACGGTGCTGCTCACCGGCCACGGCTTCGAGCCGCCGGCCGCCGCCCCCACCTGGGGCCGTCTGCAGCGCACCCCCCGCGTCACGGACGCCGGCGGTCCGCTGATCGCGGTGCTCTACTACCGTGCCCACCACATGAGCGGCAACACCGCCTTCGTGGACGCCCTCTGCGGCGCCATCGAGGACGCGGGCGGGCGGGCGCTGCCCCTGTACGTGGCATCTCTGCGCGCCCCCGAGCCCGAGCTGCTCGAGCAAGTGCGCGCGGCCGACGCGCTGGTGACCACCGTCCTCGCCGCGGGCGGCACCCGCCCGGCCGAGGCCTCGGCCGGCGGCGACGACGAGTCGTGGGACGCGGGTGCCCTGGCGGCCCTCGACGTACCGATCCTGCAGGCGCTGTGCCTGACCGGTTCGCGCACGGCGTGGGAGGAGAACGACGAGGGCCTGTCCCCGCTGGACGCGGCGAGCCAGGTCGCCGTCCCCGAGTTCGACGGCCGGCTCATCACCGTCCCGTTCTCCTTCAAGGAGATCGACGAGGACGGGCTGCCGGCGTACGTCGCCGACGAGGAGCGCGCCGCCCGCGTCGCCGGGATCGCCGTGCGCCACGCGCGTCTGCGCCACATCCCGAACTCCGAGAAGCGGCTCGCGCTCGTCCTGTCCGCGTATCCGACCAAGCACTCCCGCATCGGCAACGCGGTCGGCCTGGACACCCCCGCGTCGGCCGTCTCCCTGCTGCGCCGACTTCGCGAGGAGGGCTACGACTTCGGTGACGAGGACGTTCCCGGTCTTGCATCCGGCGACGGCGACGAACTGATCTACGCGCTCATCGAGGCGGGCGGCCACGACCAGGAGTGGCTGACCGAGGAGCAGCTGGCCCGCAACCCGGTCCGTATCCCGGCGGCGGACTACAAGCGGTGGTACGCGACCCTGCCGGCCGAGCTGCGGTCCTCGGTCGAGGAGCACTGGGGTCCGGCGCCCGGCGAGATGTTCCTGGACCGTTCCCGCAACCCCGAGGGCGACATCGTGCTCGCCGCGCTGCGCCGGGGGAATCTGCTGATCCTCATCCAGCCTCCGCGCGGCTTCGGCGAGAACCCCATCGCGATCTACCACGATCCCGATCTGCCGCCCAGTCACCACTACTTGGCCGCCTACCGCTGGATCGCCGCCTCCGCGGACGACGGCGGTTTCGGGGCGGACGCGATGATCCACCTCGGCAAGCACGGCAACCTCGAGTGGCTGCCGGGCAAGAACGCGGGCCTGTCCGCCGCCTGCGGCCCCGACGCCGCCCTCGGCGACCTGCCGCTCGTCTACCCCTTCCTGGTCAACGACCCCGGCGAGGGCACCCAGGCCAAGCGCCGTGTGCACGCGACGCTCGTCGACCACCTGGTGCCGCCGATGGCGCGGGCCGAGTCGTATGGCGACATCGCACGCCTGGAGCAGCTGCTCGACGAGTACGCCCAGATCTCGTCCATGGACCCGTCGAAGCTGCCGGCGATCCGCGCCCAGATCTGGACTCTGATCCAGGCCGCGAAGCTCGACCACGACCTCGGCCTGGCCGACCGTCCCGACGACGACGGCTTCGACGACTTCCTGCTGCACGTGGACGGCTGGCTGTGCGAGGTGAAGGACGCCCAGATCCGCGACGGCCTCCATGTCCTGGGCGGTGCCCCGACCGGCCCGGAGCGGGTCAACCTGGTCCTGTCCATCCTCCGCGCCCGCCAGATCTGGGGCGGCTCCCAAGCCCTGCCGGGCCTGCGCGAGGCGCTCGGCCTGGACGAGTCCGCGGCGACCCGCACCACCGCCGACGAGGCCGAGGCCGCGGCCCGCGCGCTCGTCGAGGCGATGGAGGCGGCCGGCTGGGACCCCGCCGCGGTTCCGTCGGACCAGGGCGAGCAGGTCGCGGCCATCCTGCGTTTCGCCGCGCTCGAGGTCGTCCCGCGCCTGGCCCGCACCACCGACGAGATCGACCACGCGGTGCACGCCCTGAACGGCGGCTTCGTCCCGGCCGGCCCGTCCGGCTCCCCGCTGCGCGGCCTGGTCAACGTGCTGCCGACCGGCCGCAACTTCTACTCGGTCGACCCCAAGGCCGTCCCGTCCCGACTGGCCTGGGAGACGGGCCAGGCCCTCGCGGACTCGCTCCTGACCCGCTATCGCGACGACAACGGAGAGTGGCCCGCCTCCGTGGGCCTGTCCCTGTGGGGGACCAGCGCGATGCGCACGGCCGGCGACGACGTGGCGGAGGCCCTGGCCCTGCTCGGCATCCGCCCCGTCTGGGACGACGCCTCCCGCCGCGTGACCGGCCTCGAGCCGGTTCCGCAGGCGGAACTCGGCCGGCCCAGGATCGACGTGACGCTGCGCATCTCCGGCTTCTTCCGGGACGCCTTCCCGCACACGATCGGCCTGCTGGACGACGCGGTGCGCCTCGCCGCGTCCCTCGACGAGCCGGCCGACGTGAACTTCGTGCGCGCGCACGCCCAGGCCGACCTGGCGGAACACGGCGACGAGCGCCGGGCGACGACCCGTATCTTCGGCTCTCGCCCGGGTACGTACGGCGCGGGCCTGCTCCAGCTGATCGACTCCCGCGACTGGCGCACGGACGCCGACCTGGCCGAGGTCTACACGGTGTGGGGCGGCTACGCCTATGGCCGGGGGCTCGAGGGCCGCCCGGCCCGTGCCGAGATGGAGACCGCGTACAGGCGGATCACGGTCGCCGCGAAGAACACGGACACCCGCGAACACGACATCGCCGACTCGGACGACTACTTCCAGTACCACGGCGGCATGGTCGCCACGGTCCGCGCCCTGCGCGGGACGGCCCCCGAGGCGTACATCGGCGACTCCACCCGCCCGGAGACGGTCCGCACCCGCACCCTCGTCGAGGAGACCTCCCGCGTCTTCCGCGCCCGCGTGGTCAACCCGCGCTGGATCGAGGCGATGCGCCGCCACGGCTACAAGGGCGCCTTCGAACTGGCCGCCACCGTCGACTACCTCTTCGGCTACGACGCGACGACGGGCGTGGTCGCCGACTGGATGTACGACAAGCTCACGGAGACGTACGTCCTCGACCCGGAGAACCGCGCCTTCCTCCAGCAGGCCAACCCGTGGGCCCTCCACGGCATCGCCGAACGCCTCCTGGAGGCGGAGTCCCGCGGTATGTGGGAGAAGCCGGACCCGGCGGTGCTGGAGCAGCTGCGGCAGGTCTTCCTGGAGACGGAAGGCAACCTCGAGGACGACGAGGCGTAGCGGACGGCTGTGCCGCCGCCCCTCAGCGGGCGGCGGCGCGGTCGGGCCGCTGCGAGGCCCACACCAGACCGGGCACCGCCAGCATGAGTGCCATGCCCGCGTAGCGGACGTATCCCTGTGCTTCGGCGCCGGAGACCAGGACCGCCCCGGCGATCTGCATCACGAGCACCGCGGCGATGACCAGCTGCGCGTAGCCGAAGAGCCGGGGCCTGACGATGTACTTCCGCTGCGTGGGCAGCATCCACCCACTGCGGACGGCGGCGATCCCGCTCACGGCGACGAGCGCGGCGAGCACGCCGACCAGGACTCCCACGATCAGGTTCATCGATCCACCCTTGTGCTGTCCGGCCCCGCGGGCCGAGGTCAGCAGATGATCCCACAGCGCTGCCGGGTGTCCAGGGCTCGGAGAATTCCGGGACGGCCGCCCCGCGCCACGGCCCGGGCTGCCGGGCGGGGACCCGTGCGGAGGTCGGTTCGCGACGGGTTTGCGACCGGTTTGCGGGCCGGGCCGGCGAGGGCGGACAAACTCCGGTGCGCGGCCTGCGAGTTGTGCCGTCCTGGCACGGGCCTCCCGGGGCCGATTGGTCTAGGTTGGGAAGTCGTTCGAGGAATCGTTCGTGCCCAGGAGGCCCTCTCGTGTCAGAACACGACCCCCAGCTCGCCGCCGCCGACATACGTGCCCGGATCGACACGAGCAAGCCGCACTCCGCCCGGTTCTGGAACTACTTCGTGGGCGGCAAGGACAACTACGAGATCGACCGCCAGACCGGGGACCACATCAAGGCGATCTTCCCCGGCCTCGTCGACGTGGCGCGCACCAGCCGCCACTTCCTCGGCCGCGCCGTCCGGCACCTCGTGGGCGAGCAGGGCATCCGGCAGTTCCTCGACATCGGCACCGGCCTGCCCACCGCCGACAACACCCACGAGGTCGCGCAGCGGGTCGCACCGGACGCCAAGATCGTGTACGTCGACAGCGATCCCCTGGTACTGGCCCACGCCCGTGCCCTGCTCACGAGCACGCCCGAGGGGAGGACGGCGTACCTGGACGCCGACCTGTACGCACCGGACGAGATCCTGAAGGCCGCGGCAGGCACGCTGGACCTCTCCCGGCCCGTCGCGCTGATGATCCTCAACACGCTTGGTCACGTGGGCGATTACGAGCAGGCCCGCGGTCTGGTCGCGCAGCTCATGGCGGGTCTGCCGTCCGGCAGTTACCTGGTGATCAGCGACAGCACCTCCACCAGCGCGGGCATGATCGCGGCCTCGGACGCGTACAACGCCAGCGGAGCGGTCCCGTACTACGTGCGCAGCGTCGACGAGATCGCCGGGTTCTTCGACGGCCTGGAGCTGGCGGACCCGGGAGTCGTCCAGGTCACGCAGTGGCGCCCGGAGGCCGACAGCGGCGAGGCGGTGGCGGTGGACGCCTACTGCGGCGTGGGACGCAAGCCGTAGCCGGTACGCGACACCTCGGCGGCGCCCCGCGCGGGGCGCCGCTGTGCCGCACCCCGGCCGGCCCGGTCTCGCCCCCCGGTCGCCGGTCGCCGGTCGCGAAAGCCGATCGGAAACCTGCCTGCGCGCCGCCCGGAAAGCCCCCGTGACGGGCCTGGGCGGCCAACTGAGCGATACCGCACACCCCGCCGGGGGTGACGCCCTTCCCTCCGCGGCCCAAGCGTCCCAAACGCCCGCCCCCGACCTCCCAACGCCCGCTCTGAGCTGGGCATTTACCGTGTTCACCCGTACCGTTTCCCTTACCTGAAGGGGGGCCGGATGGACCGGAACATACGCACGGTCGAGGACGTACTGAAGCTCATGGACGACTTGTTCGCACCCGAGGCTGATCGCTGGACGAGTGCCGGGGCGACGTGGTGGGACGGCTTCTACGCCGACCGCACGAAGCCCGTGCCGTTCTTCGTGGCCAAGCCGGACGAGAGTCTCGCCTCGTACGCCGGCCGCGGCCTGATCACACGCGGCCGAGCCCTCGACCTGGGATGCGGTCCGGGCCGCAACGCACTCCATCTGGCGTCGCTCGGCTTCCAGGTGGACGCCGTCGACCTCTCACCGGCGGCGATCGGCTGGGCCGAGGAACGCGCACGTGAGGCCGGAGCCGACATCCGGTTCCACTGCGGCGACGCCTTCGCCCTCACGACGACGGAGCTCGCCGGCCCGTACGACCTGATCCACGACTCCGGCTGCTTCCACCACCTGCCGCCCCACCGCCGTGTCAGCTATCTCGCCCTCCTCGAGCGGACCCTCGCCCCCGGCGGCCACCTCGCTCTCACGTGCTTCGCGGCCGGAGGAATGGGTTCGGAGCTCGCCGACGGGGACTTCTACCGCGAGGCCGGCCTCAAGGGCGGCCTGGCCTACACGCCGGAGTCCTTGCGCTGGATCTTCTCCGACCTGACGGAGGTGGAACTGCGCCGCATGCACGACGAGCCACCCGAGTCCCCGTACTTCGGTGAGCCCTTCCTCTGGACGGCCCTGTTCCGCCGCGACGCCCCGGCTCCGGCGGCGGTAGCCGGGTAGCGACTCCGCCCGAGCCCTGGGCGCCGCCTTCCCGGGCGACGTTCAGGGTTTCCGGAGAAGCGCCTAGTCAACTTTGACTAGAGTGGAGGCCATGACAGAGAAGACCATCCCCCTGCTCCCCTGCCCCGAGATCCAGCCGGTCGTCGACTTCTACACCGCGCTGGGCTTCGAGACGACCTTCTTCCAGAAGAGCCCCTATCCGTACGCCGCGGTCGGGCGAGGCTCAGTCGAGCTGCAGTTCGCCGGCATGAAGGGGTACGACCCGGCGCAGTCCTACTCCGGCTGCTACATCGTCACGCACGACGTGGACGGCCTGTATGCGACGTTCCGCGCCGGCCTCAAGGCCGCGTACGGGAAGGTCCCCTCCCGGGGACTGCCCCGCATAGGGCCGTTGAAGGACATGTCGTACGGGATGCGGCAGTTCCTGATGACCGACCCGGGCGGCAACAGCATCCGCATCGGCCAGAAGATCAGCGAGGACCAGAGCCTCCGGCGGGCACCGGAGGGCACGTTCGCGCGGGCGCTGCACATGGCCGATCTTTTCGTCGATTCCAAGCAGGACCTGCCGGGCGCCGCGAAGATCGTCGACCGCGTACTGAGGCTCGAGGACGAGCACCCCACTCCTCCGGAGCTTGTGCGCCTGCTGGTGCTGCGCGCGGACATCGCACAGCGACTCGGCGACGACGAATCGGCCGCGAAGCTGCTCACGAAGGCCGCAGGGCTCTCCCTGACCGAGGACGAGCGGGAATCGGCCCGCGACGCCCTGGCGCGCCTCGCCGAACTACGCCCCTGATCGCCCGACGACACCGGCCCCGGCCCCGGCCGCGTTCCCCCGACCGGCCGCGCAGCGGATGCCCCGGCCGGGGGAACGCGGCAGGGTGGCCTTCGCCAGGACCTTCCGGCCCAGACGAGGAGCGCCCATGTCCGTGACCCGCCACCGGCGTCCCGCCATCGCTGCCGGGGCCGCGCTCCTCGCCGTGGCCGCCGCGGGCTGCTCCGGCCTCGGCCGCACCGCCGTCGGCACGCTCACGTACGAGGGCGGCCACGCGCACCACACGACGGTGACGAGCCCCCTTGTGACGGGGTGCCACCGCTTCGGGGGTGACGGAGCCGTCGCGATCGAGAACAACACCGAAGTGGACGTCAACGTCTATCCGACGGACGACTGCTCGGGCAAGGACTCGATCTACGTGCCGTCGACGTTGTCGGACGTCGTGGCGCCGGGCGCGGGCCCGTGGCGGAGCTACAGCTTCGTCCACTGAGCGCGCCGGCAGGCCCGCCTCAAGTCCGGCTGTCCGGTGGGGAGATGACGATCGCCGCCCTATACTCCCTGTGCCGTACCGGTGGGCCGGGCAACGGAGACACGGGGGAAAGCATGGCGGAGGTTGCGGACACATCGCTGGCGGCGGGCGTCCTGGCCGTGGTCGGACCGGCGCTGGCGCTGCGAGGGGCGACGTTGCCGCTGCTGACGCGTGCTCAGCGAGGCGTTCGGGAACAGGCGTTGGCGAACCCGACTGCACAGCCCCGGACGGTGCCGGGTGCGGTCGTGGGAGAGCTGGCCCTGGGAGTGGCCGTCGGCATCGGACTGTTGCTCCTGCTGGCCCTGGACTTCTTCTCCGGCCACTTCTCCCTGCGGCGCCCGGTCGTCCTGACCCACGGGGCCGTCCTCTCCGATGTCTACGGTTATGCCCAGGCGATGGGGTGGGCCGTGTACGTCGTCACCGTCGGCCTGACGGCGGTGGCGTGGCCGCTGATGTGGTTCCGGACGCAGCGCACCCTGCTCACCAGCGGCGTGCCCGCGGGATCGTCGTGGACCTCGTCGGGCCCGGGGCGGTTCCGGCTGGGAAGCATGGTGGCCCTACGGGGCGCACTGGGACTGTTCCTGCCGACGGGTCTGGCCCTGGCGGCCCTCGCGTGCCAGGTCGTCGCGTACCTGGCGAGCCGGAAGTACGAGTACGAGGCCACGGCTCTGGCGGGCGTCGCCGCGGAGGGTGCTGCTCCGGCCCCCGCCGGGCAAGCCGTCGCCGACGCCCCGACGGTGGGGCCCGGGCCCGGGGCTCCCGCCGCGCACCTCGGGGCGCCCGCCCGGCCTCATCAGCCGGCGCGGCCCGCCTCGTACGTGCCGACGACGTCCGACGCCGGCGCCATGCCGCACATCCCCCATCAGCGACTCCGTACGGGCGAGCCGCGGACGATCGGCGAGTACCAGCTGCTCGGCCGCATCGGCGCCGGCGGTATGGGCACGGTCTACCTCGCCCGGCGCGAGGGAGCGGCAACACAGGTCGCGCTGAAGACCATCAACCCCGAACTGCTGGACAACACCGATCTGTTGCGCCGATTCCAGCGCGAGTCCGAGGTGCTGTCGATGGTCCCCGGCGCCTACACGGCCCGGGTCCTCGACTCCGGCATCGACGCCGGACGGCCCTATCTGGCCATGGAGTTGCTCGACGGACGACCCCTTGACGCACACCTGGCGGAGCAGGGGCCGATCCGCGCGCCGGAGGCGCTGCGAGCGCTGGCGCTCGCGCTGGCCGTCGCACTGTCCGGAGTCCACCGGCTCGGGCTGGTCCACCGCGACCTCAAGCCCGCCAACATCATGCTGACCACGGCCGGCCCGCGCCTGCTCGACTTCGGCATCGCCGACCTGGTCGACGGCACCCGGCTCACCCGCACCGGCGCGGGACCGGGGACCCTGACGTACATGGCGCCGGAGCAGTTCGGCGAGGAGCGTGTCGGTCCTGCCGCTGATGTATGGGCATGGGCCTGCTGCGTGGTCTGTGCGGCGCACGGCACCAGCCCGTTCGCGGCGACCAGTACGGGCGCGGTGATCCGCAGGATCGTGGACGGCGGCCCCGATCCGGCCGCGCTGGCGGCGGTGCACGCCCTCGACCCGGGGCTCGCGGCCGCCGTCGGACGGGCACTGACCGTCGACCCGGCGGGCCGCCCGGCGGACGGCGCGGGCCTGGTGGACCTGCTCACCTCGCATGGGGGCCCGGACCACGAGCCGACGCAGGTGGACGACGTCCGCGAGGAGATCACCCGAGGCTGGCGCACCCTGACCCTCTGACTGCCGCTGACTGCCGCGCCCCGGACCGGGCTCCTTCAGGCGCCCGCCGCGCGGCGGCCCATGACGGGCTCGGCCAGCAGGCGGGCCATCCCGCAGAGGGTCTGGCCGTGCCGGGCGAAGAGTTCGTCGCGCGAGTCGAAGTATCCCAGGTCTGCCAGAACATGGGCCGAAAGGTCGCACGCCGCGTCGGCGGCCGAGCAGACCGCGGCCCCGTCCCAGTCGATCGCCGTCCGCGCCAACGCCTCGAACAGCGTCTCCGGGCCGGAGTTGGTGAAGCCGCCGCCGGTATCGCCGCTCAACTCTTCGAGGGTGCCGAAGAGTTCGGAAGCCGTCAGCCAGCGTCCTGCCGTGCGGCCGTTCTGCTGCCGTTCCACGATCCGGAACTCGGGCCACGCCAGTAGCACCTGATCCGGAACCACTTTGCGCAACCGGGGGAAGCGCGGATACCAGAACGCTCCGTCCACCAGCAGGCCGCGCACGCGGGTGGCCACCCCGGTCGCCCGCGCGACGGCCTCCAGGACGGCCAGCCGCTGACTGCACGAGCCGACGCCGCGGCGAACTACTTCCGACACGGGACGCTCGTCCTGCACCGAGTACACCGGCCGCACAGCGGCGGTGATCAACCCGTGGGCGCGACGCAGGGCCGCCACCTGCTGAGCGGGGCCCGGATCAGACGTAGCGCCGACGTCGCGGACAAGCGCGGCAACCCGCGGATGCTGCCAGTCGAGGATGCGTGTCGGCGTCGTGCCACCCGCCGCCGTGTCCCCGCGGGCCGCCAACGTTCCCCCGACGAACGTGCTCACGCGGGCACGGCCTCGTGGCCTGAGAAGCGAACTGGTCATGGACGGTGTCCTTCCGGCCGGCCCATCGGCACCCCGGCCGGCGACCATATCGTCGCAGAGTTTTTGAACGCGCTCAACTTTTTCTCGACCGACCGGCCCCACCCTCCTCCACCCTCAGGACGCTGCACCCTCGACAGCCCCCAAGGCCACTCCCCACGGAAAGCCACCCGGCCGGCCCCCGTCGCCCGGCCCGCTCGGAACATGGCCCTCGTCGCCGTGCAGCACGGTCACGCCGGAAGCCCGCAGCGTCTCCACGGACCGCTGGAACTGGGGGTGCTCCGCATACGCCGCGTTCACGCACGGCATCGTCACCGTCGGGATGCGCTTGCCGATCGCCTCGGCGGCGACGCCCACGACGAAGGACGACGTCAGGCCCAGAGCCCATGAGTTGATGCTGTTGAACGTGGCGGGAGCGAACAGAATGGCGTCGGCGGGCGGCCACACACCCGGGTCGCCCGGCCGCTCGTACTCCCAGAGAACGGGGTGGCCCGTGAGCACCGCCAGCCCGTCGAGACCGGCCTCCAGCCAGCGCGCCGCCGCGGGGGTCAGGCCGAGGCATACGTCCCATCCTCCGGCCTGCGCGTGCTCGATCACCTGAGCGACGTCGAACACGGGCGGCGCGGCGGAACTGAACAGGTACAGAGTCCTCGTCATGGGCTTCATCCGATCACAGGCGACTGCCCCCGGAAGAGGTCGGACCCCGTACGCCCCCATGATCACTTCACCATCTTCACCTGCTGAGCCACGTTTCGCCCGCCCGGGCCGCACCCGGCCTGGAGCCCGATCGCCGCGGCACACACAGGGCGGACGACCGGCTCTCCGAGCGATGAGCTATGGGTGAGCGCAAGGGCCGCCGGATGTCCTCGCCGTGGACGACCGTGGCACGGCGGTCGAACCGGCCTGGAAGTGAGCGGACCGTTGGCGGAGCGGAGCGGAGCAGCAAGGCACACGCCCGTACGCCGTTGATGCGCCCGCTTCGGTGGGCATGAAAGGGGAAAGGGAGGCGGTCTTCTCGTGCCTCCGAGGTCCACAAGGTCCTTCAGGGAGGGAACCCATGGCCGAATCCCCCGTGCTCGAACCAGTCTCCGAGCGGCCCGTCGACCTGGCGCGGCTGCCGGAACTCGTAGTGATCGGCGCTTGCGGCTGCGGCTCGGGCTGCGGTTGCGGATGCCAGTCCGGAGCCCCGTGCCAGTGCGGCGGCTGCTGCGGCTGAGCCCCGAGTGCCGGGCACCGCCTCCGTCGGCGGCGCCCGGCACGGGCGTTCGCCTCGAGGTCCCGCCACCCCACCGTGATCCGATCGTGGAACCCGGTCTGCCGCACGCGATGGCGGAGGTGCGAGACCAGTGATCACGTCGGCAAGGTATCTTCACTCTCGCGGCGCGTCGAGCGTCTCTCCGCGCCGCGTCAGGGGAGGAAAAACATGCGCATATCCCTGCTTCGGCGTGTGGCCGCTGTGGCCACGACACTGGGGCTCACCTCGCTCGGGCTTCTGGCCGCGGGCGCGGCGCCCGCGCAGGCCGCGATCAGCGACTGCCCGGCGGGCTACTTCTGTGCCTGGAAGAGCGACAACGGCACAGGCACCATGTTCAAGACGAACGCGGACAAGGCGACGCTCGGGACCTGGGACAACACGTTCCAGTCCGCCGTGAACCACACGTCCAGGTTCGCCTGCCTGTACGACGAGCCGAACTACGACAAGGACGGCGGCGTCTCCGTGTGGGCCCCCGATCCCGCCGGGACCGAGTGGGGCCACGAGCACCGCTCCGCCAGCTCCGTGAGGTTCGTCGCCACCGAGCGGGAGTGCATTCTCCCGGCCTACCCGGAGTGGTACGCGACGACCGCGCCCCAGGCGGCGGGCTTCGGTGACCTGAATGCCGACCGCCGGGCCGACGTCCTCGTCCGGGACAAGGCGGGCCGTCTGTGGTTCCTGCGCGGCGACGGTACCGGGCAGCTGGTCGGCAAGAGCGGCTGGAACGCCATGAACGCCCTTGTCCGGCACGGCGACTTCAGCGGTGACGGCCGCGAGGACGTGATCGCCCGCGAGGCGTCGACCGGGAAGCTCTGGCTGTACCCCGGCGCCGGCAACGGCAGCCTCGGTGCGCGCAAGCTCATCGGCAACAGCGGCTGGAACGCCATGAGCCGACTTGTCGCCTACGGAGACCTCTCCGGCGACGGCCGCTCGGACCTGCTGGCCGTCGAGAAGGCCACGGGCAAGCTGTGGCTGTACCCCGGCGCCGGCACCGGCGCGCTCGGTGCGCGCAAGCTCATCGGCGCCAGCGGCTGGACCGGCATGAGCGCCATGGTCGGGGCGGGCGACATGAACAGCGACGGCAAGACGGACCTGATCGCCCGCAAGGCCTCCACCGGAGAGCTGTTCCTGTACCCGGGCAAGGCCGGAGCCCTCGGGTCCCGTGTGCTGATCGGCAACGGTGGTTGGAACGTCATGGACACGTTCCTCGGCCTGGGCGATGTCACCGGCGACGGCCATGGTGACCTCGTCACCGCCACCAAGAGCAGCTACATCGGCGAAGCGTGCCGGGGTGTCGGCTGCCAGCTCGTGTACCCGGGCCGCGGCACCGGTGCACTGGACTCGCGCGTGGAGACCGGCACCGACTGGTGGGCCCTGAACGGCGCCTTCTGATCCAGGAACGGCACCTCCTGATCCAGACTGGAGCCGCCTGACGCAGCGAAAGGGCCTCCGCTTCCGAGCGGAGGCCCTTTTGTCATCCGCGGCGCCGGTCCGCAGCGGGCGGGTGTTCACCCGGACACGGAGCGGGCAGCCGCGCCGGAACAACCGTCAGCGCCTTCCCGCATGAGCTCACCGGTCGGGGAAGGTGAGCCGAAGTACGATCTCGCCGTCGTCGATGTCCCCGGTAGGTTCGAACCCGAACTCCCGGTAGAAAGGGCCCGGTTCGCCGTCGCCTGGCTCGTAGCTGGTCAGCAGCTCGGTGGCGCCGTCCGCCCGAACCGCGGCGGCGATCAGCGTGAGCGCCTCTCGGCCGATCCCTCGCCGCTGGTACCGCTTGTCGACGAGGAGGCGCCAGAGGAAGTGCCGCCCCTGGTAAGGACCAGCCGGCGGTTTCCACGACAGCATCACGAAGCCGACCGGCTCGTCGCCGCGGTACACGGCGCGGTACCAGGGATTGGCCTCCGGCGTCTTCGCCGCCTCCTTGAGCGACTTGGACACGGAGGCGACGAACTGCTTCTGGTCCCGTCGGACGCGAAGGGCACGAACGGCATCCCGGTTGTCGTCGGTGATCTCCCGTAGGTGCACGCCTGGAGACCCCATGCCACCCCTTCCTGCATCCGGCAACCGCGCCCTCCGGGCCGACGCGTGGAGCCGCCACCAGACGGCATTCCCTGGTGCGTACGCGTCATCAAGGACGCCCGGCCGGACGTCTTCGCAGGGTATTCCACACAGACCATGTGGATCGGGACAGGCACGCCGGTCTGCAGACTTACGGTAATAGCTCGATTCCCACCCCCGCGCCTGCCGAATTGCTGCTGAGACCGGCTCAATGAGTGTCTGTCTCAGATCGGACCGGCGTGCTGCGGCAACGTTCCGAACCAGCCCTGTATCCCTTGGACGTTACGTAGGGCGATGGAAGGCTGGAGACGATGGTCGGGCGACGGGAATTCCTCATGGCAGGTGCCATGGGGGGTGCGGCCATGCTTTCCACGGGATGTTCCGGGAGCACAGGCGCATCGTCTACGGGTCACGGGACAGGGACGGGTCACGGTCACGGTCACGGGACAGGGTCTGCCGACACCCCGCAGACCCCTCCGCTGAAGAAGTACGTCGATCCGCTGCCGGTGCCGGTGACGGCCATCGCGGATTCTTCCGTCTATCCGGGAGCCGACTACTACGAGATCACGATGCGGCAGGGCTCGTGGCGCTTCCACCGGGATCTCGGGCCGGCAAAGGTGTGGGGCTACTGGGCCACGAACCCGCGCGATCCCGCCAAGACGATCGGCATGGGCTATCTGGGGCCGACCATCAGCGTGACCAAGGACCATCCGACGGTCGTCAAGTGGCGCAACGATCTCCCGACCACCCACCTGTTCCAGTTCGTGATCGACCTCATTCGCAGCGGGGACCCCCAACTCACCCCGAAGCCTCCCCCTCCCTACAAGTCCCAACTGCCTTTCCCCCGGAATGTCAGCGTGTGGAATGTCGTGCACCAGCACGGCGGTTTCACAGCACCACAGTCGGACGGCATGCCGCTGCATTCGTTCAGCCCGGACGGCATTCACGCCGAGTCCTACACCACCCTCGACCCGAGCCGGGTCAAACCCAACGAAGCGATCTGCGCCTACACCAACCGTGAGCTTCCGTCCATGCTCTGGTACCACGATCACGGCATGGGGATGACCAGCCTCAACGTCTATGCGGGTCTTGCCGGTCTCTACCTCGTTCGTGACCCCGCCGACGAGCGGCTCGGGCTACCGCAAGGCGAATTCGAGGTCCCCCTCGTCCTGCAGGACCGGACCTTCCGCAAGGACGGCTCGCTCGCCTACACCATGACCGAGAGGGAAGGCGAGGACACCCCGGTCGTCAACGGGAAGGCATACCCCTTCCTCGCCGTCGAGCCGCGACGCTACCGGCTGCGCATTCTCAACGCTTCCAACGAACGTTTCTGGCGGCTGAGGTTCGACGTTCCCAGGGACGTACTTCCTCAGCCCACCCTGCCGTTCTGGCTGATCGGCACCGACGGCGGTTTCCGTGCTCCGTTGCGCATGCTGAACTTCCTGATCGGGCCGGCCGAGAGGTACGACCTGGTCGTCGACTTCAGCCAGATGCCCATGGACACGAAAGTCACGTTGACCAACTACAACGCGCCGGTCCACTACCCCGGCGGCGGCGGACCCGAAATCTCGGAAATCATGCAGTTCCAGGTCACCAAACGATTGTCCGGAGGCGCGGACAAGACGACGCCGCCCGAAAAGCTCAAGCTGCCGGCTGTCGCACCCATCGAGCCGAAAAAGAACACCCGTCGGCGGGAATGGGTTCTGTACCAGCACGAGCTCTTCGGCACCATGACGTTCAACGCGGTGCCCTTCATGGAGCCGTCCGAGGACTTCATCAAGGCGGGCTCGACCGAGATCTGGGAGTACATCAATCCCAACCACGACGCCCACCCGATGCACGTCCACCTCGTCAACTTCCAGGTGTTGAACAGGCAGCCGATCGACGCAGCCGGCTACCAGGCGCAATACGAAAAGTGGATCGACGGTGGCCGCAGATCGGAGGACCGGCCGGTGTTGGCGAACTACTTCACCGGCCCACCGATTCCCCCGGACCCGGACGAAGCACTGTCCTACAAGGACACGGTCAAGTCCTATCCGGAGACGGTGACCAGAATCATCATCAAGGAATTCACCCCGCCGACGGACAGGATCGCGTCGATTCCGGGAAGCGGCACCGAGTTCCCGGCGACGTACGTCCACCACTGCCACATCCTCGAGCACGAAGACGACGACCTGATGCGCCCGTGGACCATCGTCGGCCCCGGCGGCGACGACGGCAGCGACGGCAGTGACGGCAGTGACCGCGGTGGCGGCCACGGCCACTGACGGGATCGACCGACCCGCGAGTGCCGGCCCGCGCCCAAAGGGCCCGGCCGGCACTGACGCCGTGCTCCGCCCCTCCCGGATCAGCGCGGGGCTGTCAGCTCATGGACCGGCTGCTCAAGAGGTGGCCGGCCGTGAGTGACCTCCCCCCATCGATGTCAGCAGTGGATGTCAAAGCCCCCAGTCATGATCGGCTGGGGGTAAGCCTGCCGGAACCACGGCGAGCTCCGGCTGACCATGGTTGACCGCCCGGAGATACTCCTTCGGAGCCCCGGCCCGGGCCCGGGCCCGGCAGAGCTTAGCGGCCGGTCTTCGTTCCGATGTTCAAGCCCGACTTCGCCCCGCCGACCAAACGATGATGCCGTTGGTTAATCCGGGGCCTGACCCTTCGCTCCGCCATAGATGGCGGAGCGAAGGGCTGCGAAGTGGCTGGTCCGGGTGCGGGCTCGTG
>NZ_JBEXRZ010000150.1:0-16813 GCF_040613325.1 Streptomyces sp. NPDC006283
CGACGTGCACACACCCCGCAAAACACAACCAACGAGACGACAAACGAAGAAGACAACAACCCCGAGACCCCGCCGCACAGGTTAAAGATCAAGCTAGTAGTGGCGACCCGGCCTCCCGTGTGGAGATCGCGACACGGTCTTGCGAGACGCTCACACCGGACGCCCCGGCGGGCGTGCGTGCCCTGCTGCACGAGCGGCGCGCCTGGGCATGCGCGGCGGCCGGGATGGCGCCGGAGACAGAACGCGAATGTCTGCAACGCCTCGAGTTGGGCCTTGTCGACTGTGAGGCTCCAGCGGAGGTTGGTGCCGATCCCTTCGCCGATGAAGCGGCAGTACTGGTCGGTGGCCGGCGGGAGCCACTGGGGCGGATCCTGGTCTGACTTGGACCGGTTGGTACGGTTTATGACCGCGACCAGCGAGGTCGCAGAGCCCTGGTCGTGGGCGTACGCCTCGCGCCGGGCGGCAGTTCAGGCGTTGGCGCCAACTGGTGGGGGCGTCATCCCCAGTAGGCGGTATTCGGAGCTGGAGGCCGTGTCAGGGGGAGCAACTACCGTACGCGCTGTGGACGCTGCTGATCTTGACTATCGGCCCGGACGCAGTCTGGTTGCGTTCCGCCGCATCCGGCTTCTCGACTTCTGGAACGCGGCCATGCCGAGAAGGTGGAGTTCTGGGCCGGCCATGAGGAGTGGTTCTGCGCGCGGGAGTGGGCAGAGGCACTGGGGATACACGCCTCGCACCTCGCTACCTATACATTACGGACACAGAATGCAGTGCCCGCAGCCGAGGAGCACGACGAGCAGTACAAAAGCACGTTGTCCCAAAGGGAAAGAACGATGCGCACCATGAAATACACCGTCTCCATCGAGATCGCCCTGCCGCGGGAGAAGGTGGTCCAGCTGCTCGCCGACCCGGCACACCTGCCGAAATGGCTGCGGGGCCTGGTGCTGCACGAGCCGCTGAGTGGGGAGCACGGGCAGCTCGGCACCAAGTCGCGGGTCGTGATGCAGATGGGCCGGCGGAAGATCGAGTGCACCGAGACCATCACACGCCGGGAACCGGCAGACCTGCGCGAGATCCCGAGAACGAGCGTCGTTCACTTCGACCGCGAGATCGTCGGCGAGGGCATGTGGAGCGCCGTGCGCGACCGGCTGACCGAAGCCGGCCCGGAAACGACGCTCTGGGAGAGCGAGAACGAATACCGGTTCAGCGGCCTTCTGATGAAGCTGGTGGGACTTCTGATGCCCGGCGCCTTCCGCAAGCAGTCGCAACAGCACATGCAGGACTTCAAGGCGTTCGCCGAGCAGGGAAAGGCGCAACGATGAGTCTGCGGCTGAGCCACTGAGCACGAGGACTACATGCGAGCTCAGATCGCGCACCGATGAGTTTCCCGCGCCGCGCGGGTCGGTACGCATGAGACCGACTCACGGAAGGCTGGCGCCATGCGGAAACTGATCTACGGCATGAACCTGACTCTGGACGGCTACATCGCCGCGCCCGGCGACGACATCGGCTGGAGCGTGCCGAGCGACGAGCTGTTCCAGTTCTGGTCCGACCAGTTGCAGGCGACCGACCTGTCGCTGTACGGGCGCAAGCTGTGGCAGACGATGAGCTCCTACTGGCCGACCGGCGACCAGCGGCCCAACGCCACCCCGGCGGAGATCGAGTTCGCGCGCCGCTGGCGGGACATGGCGAAGGTGGTGTTCTCCTCGACGATCGACAAGGTCGGCTGGAACACCCGCCTGGTCACCGGCGACGCGGTCGCCGAGATCACCCGGCTCAAGGCCGAGGACGGCGGCCCGATGGACATCGGCGGCGCGACGCTCGCCGGGGCGGCCATGCGGGCCGGGCTGATCGACGAGTACGTGCTGGCAACCGCGCCGGTCTTGGTGGGCGGCGGCACGCCGTTCTTCACCGCACTGGACAGCTGGGTGAACCTGAACCTGGTGGAGACGCGGACGCTTCCCTGCGGCGTAATCCTGACCAGGTACGAGACGAGGCGCTGAGCGCCCGTCACGCGACTCGACCGCCTGCCAGGCCCACGCGAACGTGAACGCCACGACTGGGGTTGACAGCCGTCAGTGCGGCTTCACATCCACCACCACCGGACACTGCCCAGTGGCACCGGGTCGCCTCGCTCGTCGACCGGACGCCACGGCGCGTGGGGATCTCGACCGCGCTTGTGCTCACGGCTTTCGCTGCCTTCTCCACGACGCTGTCCTCCAAGGGCGTGCCGCTCGACGAGATCCTGGTCAAAAAGACGCGCCCTCGGCCGCCGCGCAGCAAACTCTCGGGGAGCACTTCCCAGGCGGCTCGGGAAACCCAGCCGTCGTCACCGCCGCCGCCGACAAGGCCACAGAAGTGACGGCCGCCGCTGAACTGCGGCACAGACGCGTCGGTGCCGCTGTACGGATTCGTGTTCCTCGTGGCGCTCGGCCACCGTTCGGCGCAAGCGCATCGCTGAAGCGCCCTGTGCCGTGCACAGCAGAACCACTCGCAGGTCGTTCGCGCTCCACCTCTTCGCCGCCGGGTGCGCCCGCACTTGGCGCGGAGCTGTTCCGCCGCAGGCTGGGCAGTCTGCGGAGCACGCGGTGTTGACGCGTGTATTTCCGTCCGCTGCCTCGCAGGCTGTGCGGCCGGCTGCCACGGTGCTTGGACTGGCGGAGACCGGCCGGCGCGAAAAGAGGCGGGCCGTTCCAGCGACGGGGGCCGTGGGTTTGGAGCCCGTGTCTACGATGGAAGTCACATACGCCGGGTTCCTCGTTTCGTCTGGTCCACAGGACCGTGCTTTGTCGATGAGAGGCTTCGGACGAACGTGGCCTCTCCTGTGCTGAATGGTCGACTGGTATGGCGTCGCTTAAAGATTCTGCTCGGATGCTGGGCGCTCTGCTGCAGGAGAGCCACCTGTCTGCTTTCGAGGCATTGCCGGGTCTGGTGGCGGGCTACGCCGGAAAGGCGGGACTGCACCGGGCGCGCATCTACGTGGCAGATTTGCAGGAAGCCGTGCTGCGTGAGGCCACCGGACGCGGACGGGACGCCGGAGAAGGCGGCCAGGAACTACGCATCGACGCCACCCTGCCGGGCCGTGTCTTTCGCAGCGCACAGCCGGTAGTCGAATGCGTCGCCGGCGGTTGCGTAGGCGGGTTCCATCGTCGCTGAGATCGTCACCTGCCTGTTGGCGAAGGTCCGTGGCGGCATGAGCGTCCACTGCATCTCGGCCGAGACCGACATCGGGACGACGCGGGTCAGGCGGGCGTATGAGTCGCTGTGGTGCCGTTTGGAGATCAGCAGCAGGCCTACCAGCGACGCCAGGTTCTCCATTGTCTGCCGCGTTTCGGAGTCCGGCTCGCCATCGGTGTCGACCCTCAGCACGCTGTCCGCGCCCGCCGAGGGCCGGGTGGTGCACTGACACGACACCTCGGCCGGACTGACCGCGAACCTGGCGATGGCCACCTGCCGCAACCAGCGCCGCCAGGACAAGAGCCTGACTGACATCCGCGATGCCGTCGAAGCAACGCTGATCGAACAATTCACCCACAGCCGTTACGCCACCGCCGTCCTGGCCGACCTCGACCTGACAACCGGTCTGCTCACCTGGATCAACTGCGGCCACCACCCGCCCGTCCTGATCCGCGGCGGACGCTGGATCACCCACCTCCACTGTGCGCCCACCCACCCCCTCGGCACCGACCTGGACCTCCCGGCCACCCTGTGCCGTGAACAACTCGAACCGGGCGACCGCCTGCTGCTCTACACCGACGGCATCATCGAAGCCCGCGACGCGCACGGCCACGAATTCGGACGCGACCAGTTCGTCGACTTCATCATCCGCCACCAGGCCGACGGCCTGGCCGCCCCCGAAACCCTGCGCCGACTCGTCCACGCCGTCCTCGCCCACCACGACGGACACCTCACCGACGACGCAACCGTCCTGCTGTGCGAATGGCACGGCCCCCCAGAAGCCCCGCCCGTCCAGTACGGAGGCGGACTCCAGCAGAACATCTCCAGCCGCACGTCCCTGCCACCGGCAGGTGACGAGTAATTCGCCGAGCCGGCCTTCTCCAATGCTGTCCCGTACAGGGAGTACCGCTCAGCTCACGAGTGTCTGCTGTCCACGAGCAGATAATGGCTGGCCGCCCCACACGCTCGGCTCAGTTCGACGCGGCATCCGGATTGTCTGCGCGGTTCACCGGCCAGGGGAGCGAATCCGGGCCTCTACCATCGCCCAGCTCACCCACACGGCAGTGCCGGCCAACCACGTCCTGGAGGTGTTCGAGGAACTCGACATCTTCCTCGACGACCGGCCCGACTCCCTCGATGACTGGTGCGAGGAACCTCTTGCGTTCGTCGCGCCACGCTCCTGGGGTCTTTCGTTTGGATCAGGCCGGATCAGTGTGGGGGTCTCCCCACGCCCGCAGGGCGTAGGGGGAGGGGTCTGGTGCCGTGGATGGCAAGGCGGAGGTGGGGTACCTCCCACGCCGAAGGCTGTGGGGGAGCGGCGCCAGGGCCCGCGAGCCCGGCATGGCCCTAGCCCTGCGGCGGGTTGCTGTGCAGCTTGCGCCGTTCCCGGCGCTTGGGGTGGCGGATGACTACTCCCGCCATGCCACCGGACCCAGTGAGCCGGATCAGCGGAGTTCCCGGGAGCCGGTCGGGAGTGGTCTTGTCCGTCAGGCCGCCGACGCCGGGGTCCATACCGCTGGTGTCAGCGGCCCAGCCGTCGGGGACGACAATCGTGACACCAGATGTCTCCCCGTACGCCTCCACTGCGACCTCCGTGAGGCGGCAATCAACCCGGGTGAAGTCAATCCTCACTCCCCCCACCCCTCCGTGAGCGATCACGTGCCCGGGAACCTCCCAGCGCCCGGGACCTCGAGACGCGCCAAACATGCCGCCCTTGAGCACCAACGGCGGCCGGCTCTCAGGGGAATTCAGCCTCGGCAAGTCGGCGGTCAGAACGGCCAACTCGGCGTGAGTTTTGGACGTCAGCGCCTGCTCCAGGCGTGAATCCAGCTCATCGAGATCGATTCGCCCCTCGGCTGCCGCATCGCGCAGCTGCTCCACCACTGCTTCCCTGTCGTCGTGAGAGGCGCGGAGCTCTCCAGATGGATCAGGGCGCGGAGAGGGCTCCGGAGGCTGGACAGTCATGGCCACAAGGATAGGCAGCCGGCGGACTGAGCGGACTGGGACTGCACAGATATCGCGCCTACGGGGCGTGGACGAGGGCGACGGCCTCGGCGAAGTCGGCGTACGCGGGCTCGAAGGTGCGGGCGGCGACGAGGAACATCGAGCGGTCCGTCAAAGCCCGGGCGAGACGTGCGGGGTCGTCGGGCAGGCGGCGGGCGAGCGCCACGCCTTCGTCGAAGTACGGCTTGAACCGCTCCCCGAACCGATAGGGGTGGTTGCCTTCGCGGAGGGCCGCGCGGATGCTGATTCTGCGCTGGACGTCCACCAGTTCGGGCAGTCGGCCCGCCCGCCGCAGTCCCGCCGCCTTCGTCTCGAGCCCTGGCAGGGTACCGAGGAAGGCATCCCGCGTGCCGCTCGTCCATCTGAGGTCGGTGCCGAACGGCGGCATCGGAAACTCGGCGCTCGCAGCCGGTTCGCCGACCCGCCCCGACAGGGCGAACAGGGTGACCCACCACGCGAGGATGCAGCTCCAGTTCTTTGGCTCGCCCGTCGTCGCCAGCTCCTCCAGGACGGTCAGGGCCTCCCGCCGGGTGGCCGCGGCGTCCGCCCCCTGCCCGGCGGCCTCGCGCATTCGAGAGAGGTGCACCAGCTCCCAGGTGAGGATGGCCAGCGCCGTCCGCTGCTCGGCGGCCTTGCGCCGGGTCTGGTCAAGGAGCTCGCCGAAGACGCCCGATGCCGCGTCGTGCAGGCCGGCGCCCTCCAGGTTCGCCGCCCACTCGACCATGTTCCAGAAGGAGTGTTCCGGTGTGCCGTTCCGGGCAGCCTTCTCGTTGAGCTCCGCGGCCTCCCGGAACCGCCCCTCCTCGGCCAGGATGTTCGCCAGCCGCCCGCTCTGTCCGGCCTCGGCCATTTCCTCGCAGGCCGCGTGCCCCTCGGGTCGGCGTCCGAGAGCGAACAGGGCCGCCTGGTAGGCGTCCAGGGCCCTGCACAGCCGTTCTGCCCGGGTCGGCGCCCCGGCCTCGATCCTCCGTGCGGCCTCGACCGCTTCGGCGGTCAGCGTCACGTCCACCTCCGGGTCCCGGCTGCGGTAGCTCATCGAGAGGAGCGCGTCGACCAGTTTCGGCAGATACGCCTTCGGGCTCACCTCCGCCAGAACCCGGTACGCGTGGACCTGTTCGAGCAGGCGCAGTCGGCCGGAGCCCAGCAGCTGCACCCGTGCCCGCAGCACCGCGTCGTGATCGATCTTCCCCATGTTCCCCCTGTTCTCCGGGTGATTCACGAAGGAGATTCTGGGAGTCGGGGAGCGGGCCGGACAAGGCTCGCGAACTGTGCGGTCCGTCCTACGAAAAACGGCGCTGACCTGTCATGATGGACATGCTGTTCGTGACAGTCCACCGGATGCGTGGCCGACAGCGAGGGCAACCCGCCCACCAACACGTCGTCTCATTCCATGAGGACGACCAGCAGTCGCCGGGCTCCCACGCCTCCCAGCCTGTGATGCGCGTCGAAGAGTGATCGAACTCCTCGAGTGACGACGCGGCCGTCCCCGGCTGAATGGGTATGGGGAACGGCACCCGAGTTCGTCCGGCGGGCACCGCGTAGCGTCGCTGTGTAGGTGAAGGTGGTTGAGTACAGCGGGCCGAGTTTGTGATGGCGGCTGCCTAGTGCTGTGACCGGGAACGTTCGCCGGGGTCAGCCTGATCAGTCCGATCGTGCTGCTTCCCACCTCCATGAGGTTTGGCGAGGGAGGCCGTCGAGTTCTCCGCGGCCGGTGCACCAGAGGAGTACCTGGGTGGGGTCTCCGGGCGGGGCGGCGGGGAAGAGCCGATTGAGTACTGCTGCGCTCAGCGGTGCTGGTGGCAGCCAGTTCACGGACAGTCCCTGCGTGATGTCGTAGGTGTGCAGCAGGGTTTCGGCGACACCCATCGCCGCGAACCCTTCGGGGTCGCACGGGCCCCAGTGCCAGGCCCTCAGGGTCGGGGTGGCTGTGGCCAGGGCGCTGCTGAGCAGTCCGCCGCAGGCGGTGACGACCTGGAGTACTTTGGCCGGCGAGGCAGTGGGGCGAACGTTCAGGTCGATGGGGAGGTAGGCGTCTGCGGGCTGTGCTGCCAGCTGTCCTGCGTAGGCCAGCAGGTCGTGGCCGATGTGGGCGGCTGTTTGCCGGCAGGTCCATTCGAGCGGCCCCGCCGGCACCGTCCAGTCCTCGGCGGTGTGGGGGCCAAGCACCCGCAGCATCTCTGCCACGGCGGCGTCGACGTCCTGATGATCCATCCAGAGCTCCTCGCGGTCGGTGTTGTGGAAGTGGGCTGGGCCGGTTGTCGATCCTTCAGGCCGCCGGGCATCTGGCACGTCCGCCCCAGCGGATGCCATTCTCGCTGCGGATGCGGGCACGCTCGCGGCGTTGTGCGGCGAGTACGTCGGGGTGGCGGGCGTTGGCGTTGCGCCAGCGCAGGTAGTGGTGCAGGCCGGGTCTGCGCGGGGTGGCTGCGATGGTGGGAGTTGGCCAGGGTGAACTGCCGCAGCGGTCCGAAGTGGGCCTCGATCGGGTCGAGCTTGGCGTCACGCTCGGGGTCGGGTGATTCCTTCCAGGTTTTGGTGCGCTGGAAGGTGATGCCTCGGCGGCGGAGCCGGGCGATCACCGGGACGCGGTTTCCGCCGGCGGACGCCAGCAACATCATCGCCCGCCGGTAGCGCACCGAGCGGGTACTTCCCCGGCGCACGATCTGCTGCAGCTTCTGCCCTTCCTGATGGGTCAGTCTGCGCACCCGCACAGGCTCAGCCACCACACCTCCAGCGGTCGGAACCGACGTCACCGCCCATCCAACCGCCCAACCACCAACCCGGTGAACCTTCCTGGTCACAGCACTAGCGAGCCTCCGTCTGCCGTACCTGCGGCCGTACCCATGGGGCGAAGCGCTGACCGGGGGCCGCGTCGTCCCGCCAGTACCTCAAAACGGTCTCGCGCACGATCTCGAACCCCTCCGCGGCGATGAGGCAAGAGGTGGGCTCCTGGCCACCCGCGTCTGCCTCGAAGGCGACCAGAACAGGCGGTCGTTCACCGAGCTGCCGGGTGACTCTCATCAACTCAGCAGGCGTGGGCGCGCGGAAGACCGGATCGTGGAAGGCTGACGGGCAGCTGACGAAGGCCGGATCGCCGAAGACCAGCTCCAAACCATGGAGGTAGGTCAAGTCGTACCCGGCGGCCAACCGGAACTGGCCGGCGTCCCAGGCCACGACGTCCCAATCCCACCAGGAGCCCTCAGGGAGCTGGATCGCAGCGTGCGGGCGTTCGGTGTCCACTTTCAGACCTCATCCTGTTCGAATAGATCGACAGACTACATAGCCATACCAGGCCTTCGGTTGACGAATTGGATCCCTGAGGCATCGACGAACTGACGGCCCTCCTACCGGATATCCGCCTGGCCGTTCCTGAGCACGAGCTGAGGACCGCCACGGACCGGATGGCCCGCCGCCCCTCCACCCTGCCGGTGACCTTCACTCCACCTAAGACCACGGAGCCCAGCGCCCCGACCGCAGGGGCCACCGGCACGGCCCAGAGGCCCCCGACGCCACGCCCCCGCCGTGCAGCCGACGCCACACCCACTTCAACAGCCAAGGCGCCGTGGTGGCGGTCACTGCTGCCGCGCAGAACCTGTCCCGGTCAGGCAGGCCACATCACCGACCGCTTCATCGCCGTGGATGCGGCTATGGGGCAGACCCCTCCCCCTGGGTCGGGACGCGGGCCAGCCTGGACGTGCCGGTCAATCTTCTGTTCGGCACGCCGTCCACGGCCGCCGGCGACGCTCACGGCGAACTGACCAGCGCCTGCGTTCGGCGACTTGCCGCTGTCTGGGGCCCGATCTTCGTGGAGCTGTGGACGGAACGCCGGTGCCCGGTCCTCGCCAAGGAGGATATGGAGCCACGACTACGGCAGCAGATGCAGGACTACCGGATCGATACCGGCGTGGATCTTCCCCCCGGTGCCATGGTGGTGATGCTGAGTAGCTGGCGGTCGCTCTACGGCCAGATCGCACTAGAGGAATTCGGGCACTTTGCTCCGCTCTTCTCCGATCAGGAGCCCATGTTCGAGTTGCTGATGCTCGACCTGATGCGCGGCATGGGCCTGCAGCACCAGTGCCAGCCGCCGGCGCGGTAGGCCCACAACGGCAATTGCCCCCGCCGAGGGCGCGGCCGACTCGGCAGCCGGCGGGCGACCCCAGGTGCAACTCGTCATGTCCGCACGTCGCCAGCGCCCTTCTAGGCGACGCCGTACTCCCACCAGGAGCACGTGGTCGTCTCGTTGATGCACACGCGGATCCGGACCTCGTACCCCTCGGCGATGTTCCCGGTTCCGTCGGGGGTGCCCAGGTTGAACCACTTCGCCCCGTCGGCCGTGGCCGCGTAGAACGTGTCACTGTCCATGAACTTGCCGTGCTGGTCGACGACGATCACCTCGGCCCGTGCTGCGTGCCCATCGGCCAGCGTGTCCGCCAGTGCCAGCTTCTCGCCGGATGCCTCGAACCTCACCCGGTAATAGATCGTCCCGTCCCTTTTCAGGTTCGAGTACGCATTGACTCCACCCGGGTCACTCGGTTCCGCCCACGCATTCGTACTGGAGGTCCACGCAGCCGCCGCCTGGGCCGGACCCGAGGTGAGGACCAAACCCGTCACAGCCGCCAGCACACCGGCCGGCAGCAACAACCTCGTTCGGAACCCCAGCATTCTCCCTGCACTCAAGGCACTCCCCCGATTCCTCAACTCACCTATTGAGTCGGCAAGTTGAAGGATACGCCAGAAGACCCCGGCAGGCGGAGACCTGGCCCGGGAGAGCGGCGACGCGGCGCCAAGGCGGCGGGAACGACCGTGCTGCCGCCGCGGCCGCTCGCGTTGCCCCGCACGGCCGGCCGCACGGGCCGCACGCATCTGCTACCGAAAACTCGGCGGTCAAGTGCCCCGGTAATTCGATGGCACGCAGCGAGCGGCGCCCCCACTCTGGTCACCGTGGCAGAACCCAAGTATCAGATCCGCGCGGTCCATACGGCCTCCAGCATCACCGTCTACCAGGCGTACACACCCGAGATCGGCCTGCCCGCGGCCCGGGACGGCCGCTTTCCAGCCACGTGGAAGCGGGACCGGATGACGTGGATCAAGCCCTCGTTCCTCTGGATGATGTACCGCTGCGGCTGGGGCGCCAAGGAAGGCCAGGAAACCGTCCTCGCCGTCGAAATGACGCGCGAAGGCTTCGCATGGGCGCTGGAGCATGCCTGTCTGGCTCACTACGAGCATGGGCTGCACCCAGACCGTGCGACATGGAAGCGTCAGTTGAAGCGGGCCCCGGCCCGCGTTCAATGGGACCCCGAGCGTGATCTGCACTTGCAGCCGCTTCCCCACCGCTCGCTGCAGCTCGGCCTCGCAGGCGAAGCCGCACATCGCTACGCAGACGAGTGGACGGTCTCCATCACGGACATCACCGCCCTCGCGCAGAAGGTCCGTGGTCACGTGCAGGAGGGGGACCTGGGTGCTGCCCGGCGACTCCTTCCCCCGGAGCACCCCTACTCCGTGCGCGACGGACTCCTGGCCCACCTTCACCGATGAGCAGGGGTGCCGATGGAGATGATCTCTCCATGCCTGCCGTCGTGCCGCAAGCAGCGCAAACCCTCACCGCTGGAGCCAGCCTCTTGAGCGGCAGGCTCGAGCCGCACTGGCCGCCTGTCCGCGACAGCCTGCCGACGGTGCGCATCCCGGCCCCGTCCGGGCGGGAAGGAGTAGGTCGCCCAGCCAGCAAGCCTGGCGGAGGGTGGCTGACCTGGGCGCTCGTGGCGACGGCCGGCCGGGTGGTCGCTGCCGGGCTCGCCCGCAGGACGCGGCGGCGGCCTCGCCGAGCTCTTCCTGGCCGAGTGCCTGGCGCATGGGTGTCGCGGCTCTCCGGAGGGCTGCACATCGCACCCCCGCCGATCGGCGGGGGGTGGACCTGCGATGTGGCTGGACTTTGCACCGTGAGCAGTGCTTGCTCATCTGTGAATTGCAGGTAAGCCGCAGGTCATAGGGGGTAGGGCCAGTTGCAGGGCTGCCCCGACTGTTGTGTCTCAAGCAGGACAGACCGTCCACGATCGTGCCTACTGGAGTGTGGGGCTGGGAGCCGGACCTCGAGTTGGCCTTGATCACTTCCTATGAATGCACAGCCCGGCCCTGTGATCCGCTGCGGGCTGACGGTCGGGGCCGTACCGAGGTGAACGACTCATGCATCCATGGATTTGTTACCGGCTCGCAGCTCATGACCTTGTGGCCTGTGCGTGGCCCACGTCCACTGCCCTTCGATCTCAGGGTTGCCGGGGTCCCGCCGTGTCGGGCACCGGCCGGAAGGGCTGGGAGGAACTGTCGTGACCTTCAACTCCCCTGACAAAGCTCCCGGGATCGCCGACGCCGTTGGGCACCGTGCTGCCACGGGCAACGATGGTTCCCCCACCGAGGCGGCACTGGCGGAGGTGCTGGCCGATGTCCTGCACACCGAGCGGGTGCCGGTGGACGGTCACTTCTTCACCGACCTCGGCGCCGACTCCCTGGTCATGGCCCACTTCTGCGCCCGCCTCCGCAAACGCGACGACCTTCCCAGCGCCTCCATGAAGGACATCTATCAGCACTCCACGATCCGTGACCTGACGGCCGCACTCGACAGCACCGGCCCGGTCCCCGCGCGCGCCGACGCACCATCCGGCACAGCGGTGCAGGCGCCGGCCAAGCCATCGAGCGACATGGAAACGACGCTGGCCAAGGTCCTGGCCGATGTCCTGCACACCGAGCAGGTGCCGGTGGACGGTCACTTCTTCACCGACCTCGGCGCCGACTCGCTGGTCATGGCCCACTTCTGCGCCCGCCTCCGCAAACGCGACGACCTTCCCACCGCGTCCATGAAGGACGTGTACCGGCACTCCACCATCCGTGACCTGACGGCCGCCCTCTCCCAGACCGACACGTCTCCCGCTCCCGTCACGGCTGATTCTGCGGAACCCGCGCAGGACGTCGCGCCTGTCGGCATCCCTGCCGGCCGGCCGGCCGGTACATGGCAGTACGTGCTGTGCGGTGCGGCCCAGTTGCTGACCTTTGTCGGCATGTCGTGCCTGGGGGGCCTTGCTTTCGTCCGGGGCTATGCGTGGATCGTCGCCGGTTCCGGCACGGTGGACCTCTACCAGCGGGCGGTCCTGTTCGGGGCGGCGGTCTTCCTGGTCATGTGTGTCTTTCCGATCGCGGCCAAGTGGCTGCTCATCGGCCGCTTCACTCCACGCGCGATCCCGGTGTGGAGTTTCGGCTACCTGCGCTTCTGGTGGGTCAAGACCCTCATCCGGTCCAGCCCGGTCCGGCTCTTCATCGGTTCACCGCTGTACGTGCTGTATCTGAGAGCACTGGGCGCGCACCTCGGCAAAGGTGTCACGATCCTCACTCGTAACGTTCCGGTCTGTACCGACCTGATTTCCGTCGGAGACGGCACGGTCGTCCGCAAGGACGTGTTCTTCTCCGGCTATCGCGCGTACGACGGCTGGATCGAGACGGGGCCGGTGACCCTCGGAGCCGGTGTGACGATCGGTGAGCAGTCGGTCGTCGACACGCACGTGTCGATGGGGGACGGCGCCCAGCTGGGTCACGCCTCTTCCCTGCACCCGGGACAGACCGTGCCGGCCGGTCAGGCGTGGCACGGCACGCCCGCGCAGCCGTCCGACACCGACTTCCGGACTGTCGGCCCGGCGCCGTGCGGCACCCTGCGCAGGACCCTCTACGGTTCGTGGCAGCTCGTCGGCATGGTTGTCCTGTATCTGCCGTTGTCCGTGGCGGGCGTGAGCATCGTGGTGTCAGCGGTTCCGCAGCTCAACAGTGTGGTGACCATCGGACCGGGTGCCTTCGGCAGCCCGGCGTTCTACCTGGAGGCACTCGTTGCTTCCCTGGTCGCATTCTTCGGCGGCCTGCTGATCGGCCTGCTGGCCATCGGCACAGTGCCGCGTCTGCTCAATCTCATGCTCGAGCCGGGCAAGACCTATCCGCTGTACGGCTTCCACTACGGCGTGCAGCGCGTGGTCACACGCATGACCAACATCAGGTTCTTCACCACCCTGTTCGGGGACAGCTCGGCGATCGTCCACTATCTGCGGTCCCTTGGATACAACCTGTGCCGCATCGAACAAACCGGGTCGAACTTCGGCTCGTTGGTCAAGCACGACATCCCGTACCTGACGGAGGTCGGCAGCGGCACGATGATCGCCGACGGCCTGTCGGTCATCAACACCGAGTACTCGGCCACTTCCTTCCGCGTCACCCGAACCACCATCGGGCCACGTAACTTCCTCGGCAACAACATCGCCTATCCGCCACGCGGCCGGACCGGCGACAACTGCCTGCTCGCGACCAAGGCCATGGTCCCCGTCGACGGACCCGCCCGCGAAGGTGTCGGCCTGCTCGGCTCTCCCAGCTTCGAGATACCGCGCACCGTGATGCGCGACCAGCAGTTCGACGACCTGGCCACCGGCGACGAACTGCGCCGCCGCCTGGCCGCCAAGAACAAGCACAACGCGCTCACCGCGAGCCTGTTCCTGCTGGTGCGCTGGGTGCACTTCTTCGGGCTGAGTGTCATCGCCATGGCCGCCATCGACCTCTATCCCACTGTCGGCGCGGGAGTGTTCGCCCTGGCCGGACTGCTCACCCTGGCGTTCACCGTCTGCTACTTCGCGCTGGTCGAACGGATCGTCACGGCAATCCATCCTCTGAAACCGCTGTACTGCTCGATCTACGACCTCTCCTTCTGGAGGCACGAACGCTACTGGAAGCTGTCCTCCCACCGGTTCGAACAGATCTTCAACGGGACGCCGTTCAAGACCATGGTCTGGCGCCTGGTGGGGGTCAGAATCGGACGCCGGGTCTTCGACGACGGCTGCGCACTGCCCGAGCGGACCCTCGTCACCATCGGGAACGACAGCACCCTCAACGCCGCCACCGTCATCCAGTGCCACTCGCAGGAGGACGGCGCCTTCAAGTCCGACCGCATCACCCTGGGTGCGAACGTGACCGTCGGCGTCGGCGCCCTCGTCCACTACGGCACCACGGTCGGCGACAACGCAGAACTCACCGCTGACGCCTTCCTGATGAAGGGCGAGGAAGTACCCCCACGGGAGCAGTGGGGCGGGAACCCCTCACGGGAGACGGGTGTCGTGTCCGCACGGCGGAGTGATCGGCAACTGACTGATGGTGGGGGCCGAGCCAGCGAGTCCGTCCGGGTACCGTGCCCCCTGCGGTGACCTGAGCTGCCCGCAGGTGAGCTCTGGGCGATCCGCTGCGATGGTCGGGCGGGCCCTGGCTGAACGCGCGCTGCGGCGCTCGCTGGCGTGATTGAGCTTCTCATCCTGTTCGGCCTGCAAGGGGTGCGTGCACACGTACGCACCGACCCTCATCGATCGCCGCATGCCAGGAGCCGGCGGTGACTCAGCGAGAGATGCCGTATGCGTGTCGGTGACGCCGGCCCTTCGAGGAAGACGACCAGGTCGTGGTCGGTGGAAGCTTGGGCGTGGGGGCCACCTCCGCGACCAACAGGTCGTGACTGGAAGAGGGAAAGGAGTTCCGCATGACGCCGAAACAGCCCAAGACCGAGCTCGACGCCCGCTACAGCTCCGCGCTCAACCCGCGCCCGGGCGCGGAGAACGTCACCGCCACCGACTGGGCCGAGGCCCAGCGCCGGCTGCGGGCCGCCGAGGTCTTCTGGATCACCACGGTCCGGCCGGACGGCCGTCTGCACGTCACGCCGCTGATCGCCGCCTGGCACGACGGGGCGCTGCACTTCAGCACCGGGCCGGGCGAGCAGAAGGCGAAGAACCTGGCCGGCAATGCCCACTGCGCACTCACCACAGGGCACAACTCACTCTCCGAAGGCCTCGACATCGTGATCGAGGGCACCGCGGAGCGGGTGACGGATCCGGCGCGGCAGGACGAGGTCATCGCCGCGTTCGAGGCGCAGTACGGGGACCACATCACTTCGCCGGAGGGGCTCTTCCACGGCTTCGGCGACAGCATCCGCAAGGGCAACGACCTGCTGTTTGCGGTGGCACCCGGCACGGCGTACGGCTTCGGGCACGACGGCCAGGTGTTCAGCCACACCCGCTACACCTTCTAGCGGGCCTGCGCACAAGGAAGCCCCGGCCGCAGGTCGTGCGGGGGCGCCGGGTGGCGGGCGCGTGGAGCCGTCCCGTCGGGCGGCTCCGCGTTCGGCACGTAGGGTTCAGTCGGTGATGTACCAATCGTTCTTGAGGTACTCCAGGGTGTAGCTGCCGAGGTCGCTCTCGGAGAAGGTGGCGGAAGCCCTGACCGCTTCGACCGGCATCTCGATCTTGTCGGGCGTGCGCACGGCGATACGCTGCGGGTCGACCGTCGCGGTTTGCAGGGCCTTCTTCTGCGCGGGCGAGATCATCTGGAACACAGTGGCGTACGTCGACGTGCACGGACCGAACCCCTGGTCCTGTGCCTTCTTCGCGGCGGGCCCGGCCACTTCGCAGACCGTGTCGATGTCCTCACGGCCCAGGGCGTGGAGGTACTGCTCGTACCGCTGAATCGCGCCCTCCCTCGTCCTGGGCGCGGGCTGGTCGCCGGTCGGGGTGGCCGACGGCTTCTCGGTCCGAGCGGACCCGGACGGCGTGGCCGACGGCTCCTCGGCCCGCGTGGACGCGGACGGCTGCGAAGGCTTCGCATCCGATCCCGCCTTCGATTTCTCCGGACCGCACGCGCACGCCATCAGCACCACACAGGCCGATACCGACACGCTCACCATCGTCCGCGCTCTCATTCGGTCCCCCACCACCAGCCGACAACACCTCAAGAGGTCACGCAGGATCCAGGAGAACGGTTCCCGAAGCGTCCACGCGCGGTCGCCGGCCGGAGCTTCGGGACGCCCAGTCGGCATCATCGTCAAAGACGTGGTCGACCCCTTCTATGCCTGTATCGCGCGGGCGCGAACTCCTCCGGGAGAGGCTGGACTTCACGGTCGTCTTCGCCGCCAACGACATCGTGGCCGCGGGCGCGGCGCAGGCCATGGAGGAGGCAGGGGTCCGCTTCCCCAGGACGTCTCCCTGGTCGGCTACGACGACGTGCCCGCGGCCCAGGAGCTGCGGCCCCGGCTGACCACGGTGCGGGTGCCCCTGGAGGAGATGGGCCGTCAGGCCGTGCGCGCGGCCCTCAACGGCCGCGACGAGAACGACTGGCGCGCTTCGACCACGGGGAGGCTGCGTCTGGGCACCCACATCGTCGTACGCGACTCCGTGGCCTCCCCCCACAGGGCCAGGAAAGCCCGAACCTGACCGGCTCCGCATGCGGCAGCCCCGTGAGGTTCCCGTGCGTCGCCCCCGCGGCGGCTCCCTGACGCAGTAACAGGAAGAAACTCCCCGGGCCCTCTTGCGGCTTCACAGCAACCGCTTACATGCTGGCGCGCAGCACCGCACGGTCCGCGTGCTCCGATCCGCTGAACAAAAGGGGTCTGCCGGACAGCCCTGCCCTGAGCACGCTCACCGCCTTCCTCCCATGCCTCAGGAGACTTCGCGATGCGCCGGTCCACTTCCCCGTCCCGCCGCACCTTCCTCACCACAGCCGGCCTAGGGCCGCGGGGTCGGCCGTGCAGTTCACCGTCACGACCGCGGCGGCCGCGGGGGGCGCCGCGACACCGAGC
>NZ_JBEXRZ010000151.1:0-16745 GCF_040613325.1 Streptomyces sp. NPDC006283
CGACAAGGTGGCCGATCACCTGCGGCAGTTTCTGGAACTGCTGGAGCAATCCCTGACACGTTTCGTCGCCGACGGCGAGCCGGGATCTCTTTAGGTCAGCCCGCAGGGCCCATTTTGCTAGCTGCGGCGGCGGCAGCGTGGACACGTGGTCCTTGCTGCCATCGCGCGGTCCAGGACGGCTCTTGAGCGAGGCTGGGGGTGCGCTTCGGCAGGGCGAGCTCCACCCGGTAGAGCCAGGCGAACCGGGCGCCGCCGCGGCACTCGATGCGAGCGACCGGCTCTTGCCCTCCCGGGCGGGAAGCGCGCAGGTTCCCGGAACCCTGAACGTTGGTAAGCCAGAACCTGCATGCCAGCTGATGGCTGCGGCGACCCACGCGCGGGTCCCGGCTTAGCTGACGGGACATGGTGAGCGAAGCCCGGTTCTGCCAGGAGGATTGGGAAGACCACGGCTGATCTGAAAGACACATCCCGCCTGGGACTTCGACTTTGACGACGCGACGAACTCACCCGGCGACTACCCTGACTGGCTGCTCTGTACGATCACCGAATACGGGGCGCTGGTCCGCCTGTCCTGTGCAGAGATCAGCAAGTGGTGCCCTGTCCGGATAGTTGAGGGAGTTGGCGGGTGTCCGCTTTGGACTTCTACGCTCACGTCGCCGTTTGCGGTGAGGTCCTGGGAGTTGGCCTCGGTGCCGACCCGGAAACCTGGGAGGCCGCCCTGGGGGCGACATGCCTCGATGTTCCCGGTGGTGACCTACTGCGGCGGGACTACGGGCTCGTGGAAATCAACTTCTCGCCGGACCAGCCAGGGCGGCAAGGGCGGATGTCGTGCTTCGGCTTCGGCGTGAAGATCCAACGACTGCTGTACGACCAGTCCCCTAGCACCGTGCCGTGTCCGCTCTCGCGGGAGTACGGGGAGTTCGCCCCCAGAGTCCCCTTCAAGGAACTGCAGGCCGCCATCCTGGCCCTGGGCCACACGATCGAACTCGACACGCACAACACGTCGAGTGACATGGACTGCTACCGCGTATCCGCGTCCGCTGCCCGCATCCATGTCGTCGTTGACCCTGACCCGTACGGGTCAGGCGACCCAGATCCAGACGGACATCAGAGGGGCGACGTCTGGTCCGTCGACGTGTGGTGACCAGCCGGTGACCTCCCAGCAGTGTCCGTGATATCTCTTCGCTACGAGGAGCGCTGGGCAAACGATCACCTGCGCGGCGGGCAACGATCTGAAGAGCGCGCGCCACCCGGCTGATCAGCCACACTCAACTCCCGTGCCGCATCCAACCGGCTAGGACCCGCGGGGATGGTCCCGGCGTGTACGCCACGGGCGGACCTCCTTAGAAGTCATCTCAATTGGCGATCGAGCCGCCCGTGAGAGTCAGCGGCCAGGCGCAGGCGCGGTGACTTGACCGCGATGTGAGACTTGCAGCATGGACATGGGGCGTGAGTCGCGGTGGGACAAGGACGCAATGACGGTGGAGATCGTTTTCGCCCTGGTGACTGCCGCCGTGCTGGCGGGGGTGATCTTTGCCGTCGCCTGGACTCTCGTCCTGGCCCTTGACCTCTCTGGCTCGGCAGAGAGAGGCATGTTGGCAGGGGGCGCACTGCTCGGAGCGGTGGCCGGAGTGTGGCGTCTGGTACGGGTGCTGCTTCGGTTCGACGCGCAGCGCCGAATGGGCCACTGACTACGGCCCTTCCCTTTGCGGTCGATAGCCTCCCGGCGTGGGGATCGTTGAGCGGCTGGTGCCGGATGAGTTGTGGCAGTTGTTCCAGCGGGTGGTTCCGGAAGCGTCATCGCGACCGCAGGTGGTGGCCGGCGTCGCCACGGTGACCGCGAGGTGCTGGCGGCGATCATGTTCGTGGCGACGTCAGGCTGTACATGGCAACAACTGCCCGTCGTGTCGTTCGGGCCATCCGGCGCGACGGCCCACAGCAGGTTCACCGAGTGGACGAAGGCCAGAGTCTGGGCCAAGCTCCACCGCCTGGTCCTCGACGAACTCGGTGCCCGCAGTGACCTGGACTGGTCGCGGCGCGCGATCGACTCGGTGAACATGCGAGCCCTGCAAAGGGGGACCTGACAGGTCCGCCTGGCTGGCGGGCTGCCGCCGCCAGCACCGCCGCTACTAACGCATGGCCGAGCACTTCCTCACCTTCACGAGCATCGCCTGCACCCTTATCTGCTACCGCAGAATCGCCAAATGAGATGACCTCTTACACCTGCTTCCCGCATCTGCGGGGATGGTCCCGTCGGCAAGCGGACGCCTGCCGACATCGACAACAACTGCTCCCCGTACCCGCGGGGATGGTCCCCCTGTGTCGGCGCTGTCGCTGGCGTACAGCGACTGCTCCCCGCACCTGTGCGAGAGCAGTTGCCGCCTCTGGCCCTCGTCCAGCTGCCCTGGTCGCCAGTCAGATGGGCCAGGGCATGCAGCAGGAGATCCTCTCAGCGGTACCAGTCTTCACCGGCGTTCTCGAGAGCGTTGCGTAGGTACGCCTCCAGTCCGGACGCCACCCAGTTGCGGCTGTCGTTCTCGTGATCCCACACGAACACATCGTCACGCTCAGGGGAGCGGGGGAAGGCGAATTGATCACCGCCCCCGTTGTCGCCGAAGAACATCAGAGGGCCGAATGGCATGTACAGATCCCGGAAGGATTCGTTCGTCCGGAATTGATGGTTATTATCGCGGATCTGGGCCGTGGGCCAGACGACGTCGGTTCCATCCTCGTCCATGACGCCGTTCGACTCAAGAAGCAGATCACGCAGAGGCCCGGGCAGTGTCTGGCCGAGGGCTTCTTCCAGTTCGCGTAGTTCTTCGGGGGTGGTCGGATCCTGCAGTTCGGCTCCGTCGTACTGCTCTACGAGCTCACGCCACACTCTTCCTCCAAGGAAATCGCACACATCGGCTTATCGGATTCTGGGGTTGAACCAGTTTCCCAGCCTATCGTCAACCTTTGTCGCATGATCGAGCACCTCTTGGCGAGTGGGGTTGGGGTGGGATTCGTAGAATCTGTTCCACTCGACCCGTATCTCGCTCAGGTGCACCCGGCTATTGATATCTCCCTTAGGGATCCCGCGCAGATTCTCCAATGAGTGGATTTCCTCAGGCTTGAACAAGCCCGGATACCTGTTGAGAACCTGCTGTTCGATCGCATGGTGCAGTCGCCCAGCAGTACCTTCGCCGTCATGGAGTCCGGGTACGGATTCCTCTTCCCGTTCAGCCTCGTCGTCGGCAACGCCTGCTGCTCCCACTGCGGCGCATCAGCGACGGATTGCTGCTCGTCGCCGAAGTGCTGCTCGGTGTAGAGGTCCTCTTCTCGCATGTCCGAGATTGTGGTGCGGCAGCGCCGCCGGCAGAAGAGCACCTCGGCCAAGGGCCACCTGCCGGATACACCGTCCCGGCAAAGGCGACGCCCCATACAGTGCTCCTATGGCCTATGACGAAGAGACCGGGACCATCCGAGACGTGTTCGTGGTGGAACGCCCGGCTGGGATGAGTCTCTCGGATTCGAGCAGTGCCGGGGGATCAGCGCCCTCCTGCGGGACGCCGCTAACGTGCTCGCTGGACACGCCGTGCTCTACCCGACCGACGCCGAACTCGACGAGATCAGGGCTGAGGCGAGGGAAGAAGGCCGTCAGGAAGGCGTCGCGAACGGCGTGGTGATCGGCGTCGCCGCCACCGTCGCCGCCGCCGCGCTCGGTGCCGTCGCCGTGAAGGCCGCGCCGCACATCAAGAGCAAGCTCAACGGCCTTAGGTCGAAGCTGAACCGCAAGCCCGAGGACACCGCCGAGACGGGGCCGCTCCAGGCCGTGCCGGAACCGCCCGCCACGAAGGACGAGGGGCCCCCGCGCCGAGGTCGGCACCTGCACGTGGCGTGAGGCCCCCTGCGGACCACCTGCCGCATGTCGCCGTTCGCGTTCGCGCTGCGATCCGCTCCCGGACCCGGTCCGGCGTGGATGCGCTGGGCCACCGCCTGACGCGACCCGACCCGGAGTGCCCGCGTTGGACGAGGACGACCGGGCGGAGCAGGCCTTTGCGGTAGAGGCTGGCGGCGATGTGCATGATGTCGCCGCGAGCCCTGGACGCGCTGAGGAACTGTGTCAGAGCCGGTGCGCGCGAGGCCCTGGGCGTCACGCCCAGCGAACCGGACAGTGTCCGGGACAAGCCGCTGACCAGGTCGGACAGGTATCGGTTGTCCGGGACATCGCAAACTGTTGCTCCGGCGCGGACGATGTCGGCAAGCTCGATGCCGCGAGGAACCAAGCCGAAACCAAGGTGAAGTCATCGGCCTGGTACGGCGTCGCCAGGCGGACCGCGGTTTTCCTGGCAGCCACCCGGAAGCTTCTCCATTCGTCCGCGTGATCTCCGAGGAGACAGATGCGCATCCGTTCCGTAGTCGCAGCGATTGCAGTCATCTTCACCGTTCTCATAGCGGGGCAGGGCCAGGCCCTCGCCGCGGACTTCGAGAAACCGTTCGAAGATCAGATGTCCACGCTCTCCTATGAATCGGCGGGTGAGTCCTGCTCCGAAGTCTTCGTCTGGAACCCCAAATCGCTGTCGTACGACAGGACCGCCAAAGGCTGCTTCAGCCGGTACGGCGACAAGTGGAGCATCCAGGACTCCCTCGCGGAAGGGAACCAGACCTTCATCTACTGGGAGAACTGGCTCAGGGACGCGAACGGCGGATGGCAGCCGTACCGACACGGCTGGTGCAACAACAACCTGGGTGCCCCCAACTGGGGTGCGTGCAACAAGGACTACTACGAGTCCTCCAGCACCAACTACTACAAAGGCCAAGGCAGCAGGGTTCGCTTCCAGACCTGCCGGCGCGACCTTCTGAACACCTCCTGCACTCCCAGCGACATCAGCGACGCACCGTGGATCAACAACAACGCCTAGAAGGCTGACGCGTTCCCGCTGAGGGGCTGTCCGGACGCAGGGCGGGCGGCCCCTCACACCCTTGGCGTCAAAACTTCTGACAGCAACACCGGTTTCCTGGGCCGTTCCTACTCCAACCCCAACGCCCCCGGCGCATCCGTGCCGGGGGCGCCGTGCGTTCAGGTCTGCTGCGAGATCGATGGCGGGGCCTGTCAAATGGGCGGCTCTGTCCCGTAGTCGGTGGTGACGCCGGGTAGCCATCCGTGATCATGCTCTCGTGGTGGATATCAACTCCCTTATGGGAACGGTGTTTTCTCGGCTATCGGTGCTGGTCGTCGAGGACGTGACGGACGGCGGTGACGCAGTAGTGGTCACGGCGCGCACCCGGAAGGAGGCGGTGGAGTGTCCGGTGTGTGGGACACCGACGGCGAAGGTGCACGGGTACCACGGGCGGACGGTGGCGGACGTGCCGGTTGACGGCCGTCAAGTTGTCGTGCGCCTGCAAGTCAGGCGGCTGGTCTGTCCGGTTCTGGGCTGCCGACGGCAGACCTTCCGCGAGCAGATTTCCGGGCTGCTGGAGCGTCATCAGCGCCGCACGGTGCGGCTGGCCGCCCAGATATCCCAGGTGGCGCGGGAGTTATGCGGCCGGGCGGCCGCACGTCTGGCCGGCCTGCTCGCCGTGCCGGTGTCCCACAACACCGCGCTGCGTCATCTGCGGCGGTTACCACTGCCTCAGCAGGCGGTCCCTCGGGTGATCGGCGTGGACGATTTCGCCCTGCGCCGCCGCCACCGCTACGCCACGATCATCACGGATGCCGAGACCGGCCGACGCGTTGCGGTCCTGCCCGACCGAGAGGCGGCCACCCTGGAGTCCTGGCTGCGCGAACATCCTGGTGCCGAGGTCGTCTGCCGGGACGGCTCGGCCACCTATGCCGAGGCCGTCCGCCGCGCCCTGCCCGACGCGGTGCAGGTCAGCGACCGATGGCACCTCTGGCGAAATCTCTGCGACAAAGTGCAGCTCGAGGTCCGCGCGCACGCCGGATGCTGGGCCACCATCAACCCGCCCCGCCCCGCCCCGCCCCGGCGGAGTACGCGAGCAGACCACCCGCGAACGCTGGAACAAGGTCCACGGTCTCCTCGGCCAAGGCGTCGGCCTGCTCGACTGCTCCCGCCGCCTGGGAGTGGCCCTGAACACCGTCAAACGCTATGCCCGCATGCCCGAACCCCAGACCCTGCGCATCGCCCCCGCCTACCGGCCCACCCTGGTCGACCCCTACCGCAACCACCTGCGCGAGCGGAGGCAGGCCGACCCCGCCGTGCCCGTCACCCACCTGCTGCAGGAGATCCGAGAGTTGGGCTACACCGGCAGCGCCAACCTGCTCGTCCGTTACCTCAACCAGGGCCGGGTTGAGGGCGACCGCCCCGTCACTACCCCACGTCACGCCAGCCGCCTCCTGCTCTCCGACCCTGAAAACCTGCGCCCGAAGGAAACGACCCTGCTGGAGAAGATCACCGCGGCCTGCCCGGAGATGACCGCACTCGCCGATCTCATACGAGGCTTCGCCGCCCTGCTGAAACCGGCCGCGGGCAACGACGTGAAACTCACCGAGTGGATCACAGCGGCCCGTGCTGTCGGTCTGCCCCACCTGCGCAGTTTCACCAACGGTCTCGAAGTCGACCGGTCCGCCGTCAACGCCGGTCTCACCTTGCCCTACCACAACGGCCGGACCGAAGGTGTCAACACCCGCACCAAGAGGATCATGAGACAGATGCACGGGCGCGCCGGATTCGACCTCCTCCGTCACCGCATCCTCCTGCCCTGACGGACACCCGGCGTCACCACCGACTACGGGACAGAGCCGAACGATTTACAGTCCTGGCTTGGCTGATGACTAGGTGCCGGGCGGGGCGGTTTCGTTTCGGTGCGTCTTGCGGGTGACCATGTGGCTCAGCTCGGTGAAGAGCAGGTTCTTGGGGGTGGCAGCTGCGGGGTGGTGGATTTCCCGAACCCGGCGCTGGAAGGCCAGCACCTACCCACCGGGTTCGGTAGGGGCTCGGTGCCATTCCTCGCGGCTTCATCGACTGACCGAGCGCTGCGTCCCATGCCGCCGCGGCGCAGGGGTCGGCCGCTTGGATCTGTCGTTCGCCGCTCGCAGTCCGGGGCGTATGGGGTCCCATGACGGCCCCCGGCGAGCGCCTGCGCTGGGTTGGAAAGCCACATTGCCGCCCCCTGGTCGGCATCCGGCTGGGAAGCTGTGGGGACGAGGAACTTTCAGGGGGAAAAATGAACTTCCTTCAGGCGATGAACCCCGCACGGGCTTTGCGTCGAGCCTTGAGCACGAGAGAACGCTTCGTCGCCAGGGCCCTTCTGGGTCTGCGGTCTGATGTTGCGCAACTATCGGGAGGAACTCGCACTGCATCCCCGCAGCTCCAGAACGCTGTGCGTGAGGGTTACTACGAAGAAGTCTCTTTCCTTTGGCTTGTCAGGGTCGAATATTTAATTCTAGCTGTTGCTTCTACGGCTGTCTTCTACGTACTCTCCATCGCTGACCCCAACGATGTCAGCCGCTCCTTCGTTGATCCTTGGGTGAACTTTTGGGAGGCTTTCGTTGACTGGGAGCGAACGTCGCCTTGGGCCAGGGCGTACTCCATCGGAGCCATCATCCTCTTCACGTCGGTAACCCTTGAGTTGGTCGGCCAGTGGCGAAGGTACAGAATGCAGCGCAGACGTTCTTGGCCACACAAAAGATACCCTCTCGTCCTGGCCTGCGTTTCAGTCATCGGATACTGCGGCTTCCTTGACGGGAGGGAGGAGGCGGAGTCTCGAACTCTGCGAAACCTGGCCATCGCTCTTGAAATTGCTTGTACCTGCATACTTCGCATTCCTGGGTCCTCCCGCTCTCTGCCGTACCGCTCGCACCGAAAGGCAGGGCTGAGACGCCACAGCAAACTCGTAATTGCGGCGCTCCAGCAGGCGGAAAGGAAGCTCGACACAGATCGGGACCAAGCACTTAAGGAAATCGCAGACCTCATGCTCACGATTTGCGAACGCTACGTGGATGGCCGCATCGGCGCCCTACTCGATGAGAGCCAACTGTCTGGCTTGGAACCGGTCGCCAGCCGTGAATGGCTGCGGCTGCTGATGGCCGTAGTGCTAACCGTGTCCTGTGCTTGGGGTATCGCCTTGCTCGGCCTGCCCTCAAGCGCCGTGCCTTACGTTATGGGCGGAGTGGGACTCCTCTGCTTCACTGCGGTCTTCGGGCAACGCTCTGGGCGCTCTCTGGACTTGCTTGACTCCGTCCGCGGTGTCCAACGCCCATGAAAAAGAGCGCCGCCACGAAGCCTCGGCCATCCGCCCCGCCAGCGGAGGTACTGCCGTGTCGTCCGACTCCTGGCGTCCCGCTCGTTGGCCGTGAGCAGCCGACTACCTCGGCCCGCAGGCCGGAGGCGGCGCACGGTCGGTGACGCCGACGGTGGTCGCGCCGCTGTGCCGGACGACCCGGCGCCGAGACCGTCCTGGCGGACACCCCGGCACCAGCCGGCGACAGAGGGAGCTGTCGACCGCCCGCGCCGTTACGGCCGCACAGTGTCCTGGGCGTGACGACCCCGCCGCCCGGGCTGCCGCGCCGTCCGCTGGTGGTCTTGTCAGTGGGCCTTGCATTGCCTCACACCGGAGGCGTTCCAGGACGAGCGGTCGTGGCCTGTCTCCCGAAGAACTGGTGTACGGCGTGCTGGTCCGCTTACCGCTCGGCACAGTGGCGCTTGAGAAGATCGCATCCGCAGCGTGCTGTGGGCCATGGTTGGCGACGGTGGGGGCCTGTATGGGCACCGTCATTTCCTCGGTGCTCTTCGGGCTCTGGCACGCGCAGCCGCCACGCGGGGTCACACGCGCGAACGCGGCAGCCCAAGCAGTCTTCGGCGACGGCCAGTTCCGCGTCGCCCTGTCCGCGGCGGCGGCGGTCGTCGGGACCACACACCGCCGTCACCGCGATCGGACGATCGGCGATCCGGGACACAGCAACTGCTTCGACACCGCCGTCATCCGGGCAAAACGAGGCCATTGCTCGTTGCGCCCCAGATCCCACACGCCCCCGTCGTTACCGCCCCCACGACCAGCGAGCGGCGGTTGATCCGTGCGGTAGCGACCGACGTGCTGATGCCCGTGCATGTCGCCGTCCGGCAATCTACAGGAGGCTCATCGGCGGATCGAGCCTCGCCGTCACCGGCCAACTCGACAACTTGCGGATGCGCTTCCACCCGGCGGAGGTATCCACCCTCCTGCAGTCACTCACCCGCGCCGTTGCGACCGACCCCGAAGCCGTCATCACCGTGACCGCCGACCGCGACCAAGAGGGCAAGACCGCCGACGGCTGGGCGTGGAACGTCGGCACAGGCGCTGCCCTGGACACCACGGCTGCCGCCGCTGTTCGGAATCCATGTCACGCTGCGCGGCGCCGAGTTCGACTACATCCCCTCGGCCGCTGCAACTTGGTCGACCTCAGCACCGATGGCCTATCCGCAACCGCGCTCACCGACGACGTGAAGACCGTTATCACGGCCCACGGGGAGACCTCGCAGCCCACCAACAACGCATCACCGTCCGCAGGGCCAACGACGCCGAACTGATCCGCATCAGCGACAGTGCCGAGGTGCCGGCTGCCCGACGACACGACGCGCTGACCGGCCGGATAACACGAGCCTCCTGCCGGCCCCGCCCGCGCACCGCGCGCGGGGAGGCCGCGTACGTGTGTGGCTGCGACTCGTGCCGTCGAACGTTGAGTCGCCTGTTCAAAGGGGTGGGACCGGGATGGAAGACCCAGAGATCACGATCAAGCTCACCCGCGACGAAGTGACGATCCTGTCGGACTGGCTGGAGCGGCTGCAGATGACCGACCTCAGCAACACGGTCGACGATCCAGCCGCGTGGGCACCGATCCATAGAATCGCTGGCCAGCTCGACAAGATGCTCCCCGCTCTATTCTTCCCCGACTATGACGTGCGGCTGGCGGAGGCCAGGCGCCGCCTGCGTCCGCTCGATGACGGCAGCCTTGAAGTCTGAGCCGATCGAATCTCGCGACAGGACAGCACTGCCCGCGAATGCGGGCCGGCCTGCCGCCCGTCAGGGCGGCAGTCGAGTCAGGCAACGGCAGACGTCAGCCGGCCTTGGCGGGCTCCTCAGCTCGGGCCCGGGTGCTGGCGAGGCGGAAGAGTCGGTGCCGGTCTCAATGATGGTGCCGTTGAACGTGAGCCGGTAGACGATGGCCGCGCACCCGCTGGGATGGTCCCCTGTATCGCGCGATACGACTTCGCGTGCCGGTCTGCTCCTCGCGCCCGCGGGGATTGGTCCCTTCGACCCTGACGCCCCCGATACCGCTGAGGCGTTGTCCGCGCTGTTCGAGGCGAAAATTCGGGTCATCGACGCGCGCATGGCCCCGCTCGCCGCCCTTCGGGCCGACCTCAAAGCGCGCGCCGGTACTGGGTGTCCACTGCAGGCAGCTGCCCAGACCGGCTGAGCACTTGGTTCTGCTCGTGTCAGCCTCACTGAGCTTGTTCTTTAACCTTTCAGCCGTTGTAGGGCGATGAGTGTCTTCTCGCGTCGGACGGTTTTGCCCACGTCGTAGTGGGGTGCTCGGTGTTTGTTTTTCGTGCCGCGTGGGCGTCCGGGGCCGGGGCGGTGGGGTTTTGGTGCTCTGGCGGGGCAGGGCATGTGTTGGCGGAGGTTCCGAAAGGTGCGGCGAACCCGGGCGGGAGTGAGCCGGCCTGGTGGTGCCGGTTTCTCCCAGGGGTGCCGCAGGTCCCGGGCGAGTGGGCGGGCGAGCCGGAGTTGGGTGTATGCGGCGATGATCAGCCAGGTCCACCGGTCGGCCGCTTCCGGTTCCCGAAGTCGGGGCCGGATCCAGCCCAGCGTCTGCTTGAACAGCCGGAACGTATGCTCCAGGTCGAACCTGCGCAAGAAGGCCTGCCAGGCCCGGTCGACATCTGCGTCGGCGGCGCCGGTCTTCGAGGACCACAACCACACCGCCGGCGCCGCACGGGCCTTCGATAGGTGCTCGACCTCCAGTCGGATCAACGTGCCCTCGACGAGCGGGAGTTCGCCCTTGTGGTCGAGCCAGGCGGCGCGGTGGGTCAGCCGGGGGTGGACCCGGTCCCACGCCTGCGTGATTGCCTTGCCGTAATTCGCCGTTGCCGTGCGGGTGGTGACCGCCGGCTCGGGCCATGTCTCCGGCCTGGCGAAGCGGAACTCGGGTCCGTGCTTGGGCGGCCGTCCGCCCTTCGGGTCGTAGACCCGGGACGGTTTCGGTAACCGCATCACGCGGTCGCCGCGGATCCGCCCGACCAGCTCGACCGGCAGATCCTGCAGGACCCAGGCCAGGCGGGTGACGTCATAGCCGGCGTCGGTCACGATGACGATGTCCGGTTCGCCGGGCTGCCACTGCCCCGCGGCGATCAGCCGTTCGACGACGTCGCGAAGCTGGGCGGCGGTGACGGCGGTGGCATCGTCGGCCGGTCCGAGCCGGACCGCGTCCAGGATCTGTGTCCAGGACGTCGCACCCGTCTCCAGCACCGCGACGAACGAGTACGGCCAGCCGGGGATGAACTGCGAGGCCGTCTTCGCACGGCCGTAGACGTGACAGAACAGCCGGTCCGGCGAGCACGGTGCGTCCGACCTCAGCCATGACGAGACATCCACGGCCAGCACCAGGCGCCCGTCCGGGAAGCGGGGCAGCGGCAGGCCGGACAGCAGCGAACGCAGCCGGTCGGCGTCGATCCGACCGTGGTTGAGGCCGTCATACATTGCTCCGTGTCCACGCCGGTGCTCGGGCAGCAGCGTCAGCTCCACCGCAGAGTGCACCGCACCCGGCGCACACAACACCGCATCCGCCAGCTCGAACAGTTCGTCGCCCCGCCGCGTCAGACACGCGTACAACTCGTCCCGAAAGCGTGACGCTTCCGCGAGCGCATCCCCCACAACAGCATCAGACAGCAGACTCACCCTCACGGCCTTCGTTTGTTCGGTGCACCTCGGCCGGAGCACATGATCAAACGAAGGCCGCCTCAGCGTCCCGAGAATGCCCAGGTCAGCGACCTAGTTCGAGGCACATTTCGACACCCGAGGTTAAAGAACAAGCTGAGTACCTGTTTCTGATCCTCCGCTGAAAACACGATGAGTGGCTGAGGCTGGTATGACCTGCGACGAGCTGGGTGACGGCAGCGGCCGCGAGCCGCGTACGCCGTCCGGGCGCATGCGGTCGCCACGCCGTTCGACCGGGCCTAGCGTGACAGGTGCGGGGGCACGAACTTTCGAACGGAACGGCGCATCATCATGGCCAACAGTCCCGCTATTGTCCTGGTCCATGGCTTCTGGGGCGGTGCCGCCCACTGGGGAAAGGTCATCGTCGAACTGAACCGGCGCGGCTACGGCGACCTCCACGCCGTGGAGAACCCGCTCACCTCGCTGGCCGACGACGCTGAGCGCACGCGCAAGATGGTCAAGCAGATCGACGGGCCCGTCCTCCTCGTCGGCCACTCGTACGGCGGTGCGGTGATCACCGAGGCGGGAGACCTGCCGAATGTCGCGGGCCTTGTCTACATCGCCGCGTTCGCCCCCGACGCGGGCGAAAGTCCGGGGCAGATCAGCCAGGAGAAGCCTCCGGCCGCGTTCGAGAACATCGCCCCGGACTCCGACGGCTACCTCTGGATCAAGCAGGACAAGTTCCACGAAAGCTTCTGCCAGGACTTGGCCGCCGACGAAGCCCTGGTCATGGCGGTCACCCAGAAGGCGCCGCTCGGCTCGACGTTCGGCGACAACGTCACCGCCTCGGCCTGGAAGACCAAGCCCTGCTGGTACCAGGTCTCCACCGCCGACCGCATGATCCACCCCGACAACGAACGCCGCATGGCCCAGCGCATGAACCCGCGCAAACTCATCGAACTCGACGCCGGCCACGCCTCGCTCGCTTCCCAGCCGGGTCCGGTCACCGACCTCATCGAAGCCGCGGCCCGCGAAGTCACCAATACCTGAAATCTGATCAGTGGGCCAGGGGTGTCGCCTTCGCGTTCGCGGTGGTCGATGGCAAGGACACTGTGCTGGGTTGCGGTGAGCGCAGTGAATCGGCGTCATGCGACGGGCTGGGTGTCGTACTGGATGCCTCACACGCAGAGGCATCCGAACGACGTGTGGGCAAAGAAGGTATAGCTCGCCACGATCAGCGTCGGATCTCCCACTCAACGCAGTGAGGGCCCGATGCATCTTCGTGGGTCGTGGGCATGTAGTGCAGGAAGGGGCTGCCCGACTCCAAGGCGTCAGCCAGTGCCTGGAAGAGCGCTGTCAGGCTCGTCGCCCAGAGCGTTCCGCACAGATCTCCCGAGCCGATGCCCGAGGCCCCGCCGCAGCCCACAGCGTCACCAATACCGCCGATGCCGCCTGCTCCGCCGATCCCCGTGCGGCCCGCCCCGCCCGCCCGTCGGCGAGGCCTGCGGCGCTGGTTCGGCCGATCGAGCTGAACGAAGACCCTAGCGGGCAGTCTGCAAAGGCGAGGCAGCCGCGAGCGGCCGGGCGTCAGGCGAGGGCCTGGATGCGGGTCGCGAAGGCGCGTACGCCCGGCAGGGCTCGGTCGTGCTGCATGAGGTCAGCGGCAATCGTTCGTACGGATGCGCGGCGGACTTCTTGGGGTGCGGCGTGCTCTGCGGCCAGGAGTGCCCGGTAGCACCGGTCCGGCTTGCCCCATTGGTCGAAGGCGCGGGCGACGTCGATCCAGTATCGGGCCTGGCGTTCGGTGGTGGGCAGGGCGGCGGGCTGAACGTGGCGGGCGTGCTCGATGGCCGTGCCGGCGTCGCCGAGAAGATGGTTGACGGAGATCTGGTGGAGGCGCACCTGCGTGGGGCCAAAGGCGGTGCCGCGCAGGATGGCGTCGCGGCCGGCGCGGCGAATGCGGACCGTGCCGGCGTTCAGGTCCACATGGAAGGGCGGGTCTTCTGCCGGCCTGACGTTCTTGCGCACGCGTTCTTGTTCCATGGCGCGTTTGACGGTCTGGGCTCCGGGGTCACCATCCTGGATGAGGTCGACACCGATGGACGACAGGCTCTTGGTCCTGCGCCAGTAGATCCAGCCCCGGGCCTCCATTGCCAGGAGAACCCGATCCGTCAGGAACGCAGTGACGCACACCGCAACGACTGCTCCGGCAGCCAACAGCACGGTGTTCACGGATCAGCGACCACGCCTCAGTCGGTCGACCCAGCGGCCGAGCCCTCGTCGTGATCGGCGAGGACGCGGCAGGGGTCGACAGTGCTCTGCCTCCGCCTGACCGGCTTCGCCAGGGCTTCGCCCCCAATGGTCGTCAGGCGACAGGATCGGCGCCTTGCCTTCTGCCTGGGCTCGGATCTCAACGTGAGCTTCGTGAGCCGTGATGCGGAACGCTTCCTCGTATGAGGCCAGGGCTGCACTCATGGCCGCGCCTGCGAGGCCCCGTCGGCGGATACGCGCTGCCAACCATGCAAAGAAGCCCAAGACTGCGGCGAGGGCCCCAACCAAGATCAGGAACGGAAAGAGCGCATCCATGGACACGAGCCTACGTCGCGGTCCTTGGCGCGCTTTGATGTCAGCTCCGACCCACCTCGGCGGGGCCGGGGCGAGCCGGCTGATGCTGAATGTACCGGCGGAGGTTCCGCGCCCCAGCCGACATCGCGACATGCCTCGCTTCCAACCTCGACCAAAGTATGATCAAGAGGACAAGTCGAAGGTCCGCACGCCCGGTTCGAGCACGCCGTGGACGCCCCGGTCCTAACGCAGGGCGGCGGCGACCAGGCCTTCGAGGGCTTCGCGCGGTACTTCGCCGCCGCTCACCAGCCGGTCGAAGACCAGGCCGTCGATACAGGTCAGCAGGATGTGAGTGCGGTTCTCGACGTCCGTCACGCCGTGCGCGGTGAGGAACTGCCGGACGGTCTCGCGGCCGGCGTTCTCGCGGGGTCGGAGGATCTCGCGCAGCTCAGGATCACGCACGCTCTCGACGGCGCAGGCGTAGCGGGCGAGCGAGCGGCGGCGGCCCTCGCCGGTGAGTCGCTGTCGGGTGAGCAGCGCCATGCCGTCCACCAGTTCCTCGACGGTGCGCAGAGGCGGAAGTTCCACGGCCGTCGTGTGCAGTTCCGCCTGGTCGAGTTGGACCAGGCGTGTGACGAGTCCGGTGAGCAGCGCGGCTCGGGTGCGGAAGTAGGCCGACGTGGTACCGGGCGGCATAGTCGCCTTGCGGTCGACTGCGCGGTGGGTCAGGCCGCGGATCCCTTCGTCGGCGAGTACGTCGAGAGCCGCGTCCGCGAGGAGGGTGCGTCGATCCGAAACCATGGCACCTTTCTACACCTGTAGAGCCTCAGATAGGATCGCCTTCTACAGGTGTAGAAGAAGAAGGGGGCTTCAACATGGGCAAAACGGCAGTGGTGGTCGGAGGGGGTATCGGCGGGCTGGCCGCTGCGATCGGCCTGCGCCGCATCGGGTGGGAAGTAGCCGTCGTCGAGCGCGCGTCCACGCTTGAGGACGCGGGGGCGGGCATCTCACTGGCTGCCAACGGCCTGCGGGCACTGGACGAACTCGGCGTCGGCAAGGCGGTACGGGATGCCTCGCGAGGCCAGTACAGCGGCGGCACTCGCACGCCGCGGGGCGGTTGGCTGGCCCGAATGGACGGCTCGGCGCTGGAGAAGGCGGTGGGCACGCCGATCATGGGCATCCCCCGCTCCACCTTGCACCGACTGCTTCGCGACTCCCTGCCCGCCGAGGCGCTGCTGATCGGCTCCGAGGCGGGCTCGGTCGAGCAGCGCGGTGCCGGGGCGGTTCGAGTCGACAGCGGCGACACGCTCCTCGACGCCGATCTGGTGGTGGCGGCCGATGGTATCGGCAGCAAAGTGCGCAGCCATCTCTTCCCAGCCCACCCCGGCCCGGTCTACAGCGGCTCGACGGTGCTGCGCGCCATCACCGAGCAGGTGGCCGACCTGCGCACCGACTTCGAGCTGACCTGGGGGCACGGGGCCGAGTTCGGGCACATCGCCTTCCGCGACGGGCGGGCCGAGTGGCACGCGGTCCTGAGCCTCCCCGCCGGGACTCGGTTTCCCGACCCGCTGGCCGAACTGCGCAGACGCTTCCACACCTGGCACAGCCCGATTCCCGAGCTGCTGGACGCGACCCGGCCCGCCGCCGTGCTTCACCATGACGTCAACGAACTCCGCACGCCGCTCCCCTCGTACACGGTCGGCCGGACCGCGCTGCTCGGTGACGCGGCACACGCAATGACCCCCAACCTCGGACAGGGCGCCTGCCAGGCCCTGGAGGACGCGGTCACTCTGGCCGCCGCACTCGCCACGGAGCCCACCGTCGAAGCCGCGCTCGCCCGCTACGACGCCGAGCGCCGACCGCGCAGCCAGGCGGTCGCTCGGGCCGCCCGGCAGGCCGGGCGGATGGGCCAGCAGCTTTCCCACCCACTGGCCGTCACCCTGCGGAACACGGCGATGCGGCTGACCCCCTCCCGCGCCGCAACGCGCATGATCCTTCGGCATCACGCCTGGGGCCCACCACGGCTGAATTGATCCGATCGTGCGGCGCCTCGTGCCACAGGAAGGGAGCCGCAGCGGGGAGCCCCCCGGGAGCCGACACTCAGCGGACTCTCATGGCCCCCGCGGACGATCGTCGGTTGTGGACACCTGTGTTGGCTCTCGCTGAAGGTCGTCCCATCCCCTGCCTCATTACCTACGCCATCAAGGCGGCTCGCTCCGCTCGCCGCGCGCGGCCCCGGCCACCAGCGCCGGGCCCCGACGCTCCTGTCTCCGCCCCGCTCCGGGCCCCGGCTCCGCCGGCCGCGCGGCTAGAGCGAGCACACC
>NZ_JBEXRZ010000152.1:0-16731 GCF_040613325.1 Streptomyces sp. NPDC006283
AAAAAGCGCTTCCCCCACAACTCCCCGCCCCGCTGGGCCCCCACCACATTGCCGGGAACGCCCAGCCGGGCCCCCCCGGTCCCCCGGGCCCCGCCCCTTCTGCGTGAGATGTGAGGCGTGCGGCGGGCGTCAGCCGGAGCCGGTCAGCCCGCCAGACAGGACGGGCCGAGCAGGACCTTGAGGTCGCCGAAGAGCGCGGGGTCCGGCTGGACGCGATGCCGGTCGAGCCGGAGCACCGTGGTCTTGCGGGGGCCCTGGAGCTTGATCCGCACTTCGGTGTTGCCCTTGTGGTGGCTGAGGATCTCGCCGAGCCGGCTCACCATCGGCGGGGTGACCTTGACGGTCGGGATGGTCACGACCACCGGAGCGTTGGTGCCGGCGGACGAGAGGTCGGGGACCATCAGCTCCATCGCCACCAGCCGCGGGATGTCCTCCCGCTTGTCGAGCCGCCCCTTGACGAAGACCACCGTGTCCTCCACGAGCTGCGTCGACACCAACTGGTACGTCGCCGGGAAGAACATGCACTCGATGGAGCCGGCGAGGTCCTCGACGGTGGCGATGGCCCAGGCGTTGCCCTGCTTGGTCATCTTGCGCTGAAGACCGGAGATGATGCCGCCGATGGTGACGACCGCGCCGTCCGCGTGCTCACCGCCGGTGAGCTGGGAGATGGCGGCGTCCGTCTTGTCCGACAGGACGTGCTCGATACCGAAGAGCGGGTGGTCGGAGACGTACAGTCCCAGCATCTCGCGCTCCTGCGCGAGGAGATACGACTTGTCCCATTCGACGTCGGAGAACTCGACGTCGAGCCCGAAGCCCGGCTCGTCGCTCTCCTCCTCGCCCATGCCGCCGAAGAGGTCGAACTGGCCCTCCGCCTCCTTGCGCTTGACGGCCACCACGTTGTCGATCATCGGCTCGTGATGGGCGACCAGGCCCTTGCGGGTGTGGCCCATCTCGTCGAAGGCCCCGGCTTTGATGAGCGACTCGATGGTCCGCTTGTTGCAGACGACGGCCTCGACCTTGTCGAGGAAGTCGGGGAAGGAGCTGTACTTCCCCTTGGCCTTGCGCGACTTGATGATCGACTCGACCACGTTCTGGCCGACGTTGCGCACGGCGGTGAGGCCGAAGAGGATCACGTCGTCGCCCTGTGCGGCGAAGTTCGACATGGACTCGTTCACATTGGGCGGCAGCACCTTGATGCCCATGCGGCGGCACTCGTTCAGATAGACGGCCGACTTGTCCTTGTCGTCCTTGACCGAGGTGAGCAGCGCCGCCATGTACTCGGCGGGGTGGTTGGCCTTGAGGTACGCCGTCCAGTAGGAGACGAGGCCGTAGGCGGCGGAGTGCGCCTTGTTGAACGCGTATCCGGCGAAGGGGACCAGCACGTCCCACAGGGCCTGGATGGCTTCGTCGCTGTAGCCCTTCTCCCGGGCGCCCTTCTGGAAGAGGACGAAGTTCTTCGCCAGCTCGTCGGGCTTCTTCTTGCCCATGACGCGGCGCAGGATGTCGGCCTCGCCGAGCGAGTACCCGGCGATGATCTGGGCGGCCTTCTGGACCTGCTCCTGGTAGACGATCAGCCCGTAGGTGACCGCGAGGACCTCTTCGAGCGGCTCCTCCAGCTCCGGGTGGATCGGCGTGATCTCCTGCTGCTTGTTCTTGCGCAGCGCGTAGTTCGTGTGGGAGTTCATGCCCATCGGGCCCGGGCGGTAGAGCGCGGACACGGCGGAGATGTCTTCGAAGTTGTCGGGCTTCATCAGCCGCAGCAGGGACCGCATGGGTCCACCGTCGAACTGGAAGACACCGAGGGTGTCGCCGCGCTGGAGCAGTTCGAAGGTCTTGGGGTCGTCGAGCGGGAGGGAGAGCATCTCCAGGTCGATGCCCTTGTTGGACTTCACCATCTTGATGGCGTCGTCCATGATCGTGAGGTTGCGCAGGCCGAGGAAGTCCATCTTCAGCAGCCCGAGCGACTCGCACTGCGGGTAGTCCCACTGGGTGATGGTCACACCGTCGGTGTGCCTGACCCACACAGGGACATGCTCGGTGATGGTCTCGCTGGACATGATCACGCCGGCGGCGTGCACGCCCATCTGCCGGACCAGGCCCTCGACACCCTTGGCGGTGTCGATGACCTCCTTCACGTCCGGTTCGTTCTCGTACATCCCGCGGATCTCGCCGGCCTCGCTGTAGCGCGGGTGCGAGGGGTCGGTGATGCCGTTGAGGTCGATGCCCTTGCCGAGGACGTCGGCGGGCATGGCCTTGGTGAGCCGGTCGCCCATCGCGTACGGGTAGCCGAGGACGCGGGCGGAGTCCTTGATGGCGTTCTTCGCCTTGATCTTGCCGTAGGTGCCGATCATGGCGACCTTGTCGGCGCCGTACTTCTCCGTCACGTACCTGATCACCTCGACGCGCCTGCGCTCGTCGAAGTCGATGTCGACATCGGGCATGGAGACGCGCTCGGGGTTGAGGAACCGCTCGAAGATCAGGCCGTGCGGGATCGGGTCGAGGTCGGTGATGCCCATGGCGTACGCGACGATCGAACCGGCCGCGGAGCCTCGGCCGGGGCCGACCGCGATGCCCTGGTTCTTGGCCCACATGATGAAGTCGGCGACGACGAGGAAGTACCCCGGGAACCCCATCTGGATGATGACGTCCATCTCGTACTCGACCTGCTTCTGGCGGTCCTCGGGGATGCCGCCGGGGTAGCGGCGCTGCATGCCCCGCCGCACTTCCTCCTTGAACCATGTGACCTCGGTGTGGCCCTCGGGGATGTCGAACTTCGGCATGAGGTCGCGCTTCTCGAACATGCCGGCGGTGTCGACCTGCTGGGCCACCAGCAGGGTGTTGCGGCAGCCCTCCTGCCAGGCGTCCGAGGAGTCGATCGCGTACATCTCGTCGGTCGACTTCAGGTAGTAGCCGGTGCCGTCGAACTTGAAGCGGTCGGGGTCGGAGAGGTTCTTTCCGGTCTGGATGCACAGCAGCGCGTCGTGGGCGGTCGCCTCGTGCGCGTACGTGTAGTGGGAGTCGTTCGTCACCAGGGGCGGGATGCCCAGCTTCTTGCCGATCTCCAGCAGCCCGTCGCGGACGCGGCGCTCGATCTCGATGCCGTGGTCCATCAGCTCCAGGAAGTACCGGTCCTTGCCGAAGATGTCCTGGTACTCGGAGGCGGACTTCAGGGCCTCGTCGAACTGGCCGAGGCGCAGCCTCGTCTGCAGCTCGCCCGAGGGGCAGCCGGTGGAGGCGATCAGCCCTTCCGACCACTTGGAGATGGTCTCCTTGTCCATCCGCGGCCACTTCTGCAGCCAGCCCTCCGCGTACGCGTCGGAGGAGAGGCGGAACAGGTTGTGCAGGCCGGTCGCGTTCGCCGCCCAGATGGTCTTGTGGGTGTAACCGCCGGAGCCGGAGACGTCGTCCCGCTTCTGGTGCGGCTGGCCCCACTGGATCTTGCGCTTGTTCCGCCGGGACTCGGGCGCGACATAGGCCTCGATGCCGATGATCGGCGTCACTCCGGCCTTCTTCGCGGAGTGGAAGAAGTCGTACGCCCCGTGGAGGTTTCCGTGGTCGGACATGGCGATGTGCGACATGCCCATCTCGTTGCACGCCTCGAACATGTCCTTGAGCCGCGCGGCACCGTCCAGCAGCGAGTACTGGGTGTGTACGTGAAGGTGCGTGAAGGGCGGCTTGGTCACGGCGGCGGGCCTCCGAAGAACAGTTGGCGCCAGGCTGCGGGCAGTCTGGGGGACAGCGTGGAAGTCTACGTCGCCCCACTGACACCCCGGTGGCAAAACCGCGGGGCGCCGCCCCTCCGGGAGGGGGCGGCCGGGGGGCGCCGGGCGGGCACTCCCGCGGACCTTCATGCGTTGGAGGGGGCGGAAACGCTGTCCCGTATGCCATGCACCAGGAGGCACCCCCCGATGCCGGTCACGCAGCACACCGCCGAGCAGCGCGGCGAGGAGATCCTCGCCGTTTTCGAGACCGCCTTCGGCGAGCTCCTGGCCGCCGACCCGGCCGCCTTCCGGGTCAAGTTCCGCAAGATGGCCGCGTCGGCGTTCGCCTTCTACCGGGGCACGGCGTGCCTGTTCTACAAGGACCTGGAGCAGGAGCAGCACGGTGGCCCGTTCCTCGACGAGCGGACCGGCCGGGTGTGGATCCACGGCGATCTTCACGCGGAGAACTTCGGCACCTACATGGACGCCAACGGCCGGCTGATCTTCAATGTCAACGACTTCGACGAGGCCTATGTCGGTCCGTTCACCTGGGACCTCAGGCGGCTGGCCGCCTCGCTGGCCCTGATCGGCTACACCAAGGCGCTGAGCGACGACCAGATCACCGAGCTGGTGCGGATCTGCGCCGCCGCGTACCGGGAGCGCATCCACGCCCTGGCGACCGGCGTCAAGAGCGGCGACATGTCCGAGCTGCCGCCGTTCACCCTGGACACCGCGGACGGACCGCTGCTCGGAGCCCTGCGTGTGGCCCGCTCGCTGACCCGGTTCTCGCTGCTGGACTCGATGACGGAGATCCGTGACTTCGAGCGCCGGTTCGCCTCGGGCGGCGGTTCGATCGAGCTGGACGCGGCCACCCGGTACAAGGTGCTGGCCGCCTTCGACGGCTATCTGGAGACGCTGCCCGACTCGAGCCTGACCCGCCCGGACTCCTACCGGGTCAAGGACGTCGTGGGCCGCCGCGGCATCGGCATCGGCTCGGCCGGCCTGCCGTCGTACAACATCCTGCTGGAGGGCAACAGCGACGCCCTCGAGAACGATGTGGTGATCTACATGAAGCAGGCGCAGACCCCTGCGGCCTCCCGGCACATCACCGACCCCAAGGTGCGGGGCTACTTCCAGCACGAGGGTCACCGCACGGTGATCTCCCAGCGCGCTCTCCAGGCCCACGCCGACCCGTGGCTCGGCTGGACCGAGCTGGACGGCTCCGGTCAGCTGGTCGCCGAGGTCTCGCCGTACGCGGTGGATCTGGACTGGTCCGACATCGACGACACGGAGGAGATCGCGGCGGTCGTCGCCGACCTCGGCCGGGCGACGGCGACGATGCACTCGGCGGCGGACGACGAGAGCGGCCACTCGCTGGTGCCCTTCTCCACGGAGCGGGCCATCGACGCGGCCATCGCGGCGGACGAGGAGGGCTTCGGCGATCTGCTCGTCGACTTCGCGCACAGCTACGGCGCCAGGGCGCGGGCCGACCACCAGATCTTCGTCGACCTGTTCCGCAACGGCCGGATCCCGGGCCTCTAGCCGGTGGCCGGGGCCCCGTCGCGGGACCTGTGGACCTCTTTAAGAGCCTCTTAAGAAACGCATGACACACTCGGCGGCGATGGACATGTCCGGGACGCAGCTCAGAGCACTGCGGGCAGCGATCTTCACGGCCCTGGTCGTGACGCTGTCCGCCGCCGCCCATGTGCTGCTCTCCCGCGCTCCCCTGCCGCTGGCCACCGTCGCCGCCCTCGCCGCCGCGGTCTTCGCCGTGGCCTTCGCGCTGGCGGGCCGCGAGCGGGGGTTCTGGCGCATAGCCGGACTGCTGATCCCACTGGAGCTTGCCGCGGACACGGTTTTTACCACCGGCCAGCACGTCTGTTACGGCCCGGCGGGCGGACCGGTCGCCGGTTCGCTGCGGTCGTTCGGCTTCGACGTGCTCTGCGGAGGCGAGGTCGGCTCGGCGCTGCCAGGTGTCTCCGCGCCCGCCGACCAGGAGGGGCTCGCGGCCCTGCTCAGCACACCCGACCCCGCCCAGCCCTGGCTGCTGCTCGCTGTCCATGTCGCGGTCGGCCTGCTGGCGGCGGCGTGGCTGCGGCGCGGTGAGTCGGCCCTGGCATCGCTGGTGCGCGCGGTGGGCACGTTCGCTTTCCGGCCGCTCCTCTTGGCGGTCGCCGCGGTGCATGCCCCCGGGCCCCGGCGCCGGGCGCGGTTCCCGGAGCAGTACGCGCCCCGCTCTTCCCGTACCCGTCTGCTGGTGCACTCCGTGGGACGGAGGGGACCACCGCGTTCGGTCGCGCTCTGCGCCTGAACCGCGAGTCCCCTTCCTTCTTTTACGTCCCCGCACGGAGTGAATGATCATGAGCAAGCGCAACAGCCAGGCCAACAAGGCGGCGGCCCGCGAGCGGATGCGCCAGGAGCGCGAGCGCCAGGCCAAGAAGGACAAGGTCCGCCGGCAGCTGGTCGTCATCGGTTCGGTGATCGTGGTGCTGGCGGTCGCCGGCGGTGTCGGCTACGGCATCATGCAGGCGAACAAGCCGGGCCACTGGGAATCGGTGGCCAAGGAGTCGAACGTCACCGCACCGAAGAACACCGACGGCAAGAACGGCACGACCGTCGTCATCGGCAAGGACAGCGCGAAGAAGACCCTGGAGCTGTACGAGGACTCGCGCTGCCCGGTGTGCGCGACCTTCGAGCAGGCGGTCGGCGAGACGGTCGACAAGGACGTCGACGCCGGCAAGTACAAGATCAAGTACGTCGGCGCCACCTTCATCGACAACGCCACCAACGGCGAGGGCTCCAAGAACGCGCTCAGCGCGCTCGGCGCGGCGCTGAACGTGAGCCCTGACGCCTTCCTCGCGTACAAGTCGGCGCTCTACTCCGCCGAGTTCCACCCCGAGGAGAACGACGACAAGTTCGCCAAGGACTCCTACCTCCTCGAGGTCGCCGACTCGGTCCCCGCTCTCAAGAGCAATGCCGAGTTCAAGAAGAACGTCGAGAACGGGACGTTCGACGCCTGGGCGATGAAGATGTCGGAGACGTTCGACAAGAGCGGCGTCCAGGGCACGCCGACGCTGATGATGGACGGCAAGAAGGTCACCGCGGAGGGCAGCGACAACGCGCCCATGACGGTCGAGCAGTTCACCACGGCGATCGACAAGGCGCTCACCGGCTGATCGCCGCCCTCCGCTCGGCTGCCGCCGGCGGTCAGGAGGGCAACGCTCCGGTTTACCGCTTCGAATGGGCGGGCGAACTTTCCCGGTTCGCCCGCCCATTCGGCGTACTGGTCAGTAGTCTGATCGGCCGTGACCAGTCGATTTTCCTCAACTCCCAGTCGCCGCACGGTCGTCAGAGCCGCTGCCGCCACCGCCGTCGCCGCACCCGTTCTCGGCTCCCTCGCCTCCCCCGCCACAGCGGCGGACCAGGGCCCCGCTTTTCTCCACGGCACCGCCTCGGGCGACCCGTTGCCCGACGGCGTACTCCTGTGGACCCGCGTCACCCCGAGCGCCGACGCGATACCCGGCTCCGGCAGGGGCGCCGACACCGACGTCGCCTGGGAGGTCGCGGAGGACCGGGGGTTCGCCCGGATCGTCGCACGCGGCACCGCCACCTCGAAGGCGGCCTCCGACCACACCGTCAAGGTGGATGTGCGCGGCCTGCGCCCTGGGAGCTCCTACTTCTACCGCTTCACCGCCGGCGCCGCCGTCTCCCCCGTCGCACGCACCCGCACCGCGCCCGCCGCGGACGCGGCCACGCCCGGCGTGCGCTTCGGCGTGGTGTCGTGCGCCAACTGGGAGGCCGGCTGGTTCTCCGCCTACCGTCACCTGGCGGCCCGCACCGATCTCGACGCGGTCCTGCATCTCGGCGACTACATATACGAGTACGCGACCGGCGGCTACCCCGCGGAGGAGTACGTCGTACGGCAGCACGAGCCGCGGCACGAGATCGTCACGCTCGCCGACTACCGGCTGCGGCACGCCACTTACAAGACGGACCCCGATCTGCAGGCGATGCACGCCGCGCACCCGGTGGTCGCGATATGGGACGACCACGAGTTCGCCAACGACGCCTGGACCGGCGGTGCGGAGAACCACACACCCGGCGCCGAGGGCGAGTGGGCCGCCAGGACGGCCGCGGCCAAGCAGGCGTACTTCGAGTGGATGCCGGTCCGCGCCTCGACCGAGGGCACCGTCTATCGCAGGCTCCGCTTCGGCAGGCTGGCCGATCTGCACCTGCTGGACCTGCGGTCGTTCCGCTCCCAGCAGACGGGCATAGGCAACGGCGACGTCGACGACCCGGACCGCTCGCTGACGGGCCGGGCGCAGCTGGACTGGCTGAAGGCGGGGCTCTCGGCCTCGGACGCGTCGTGGCAGCTGGTGGGCACCTCGGTGATGATCTCGCCGGTGGCCTTCGGCTCGCTTCCCGCCCATCTGCTGGCGCCCCTGGCCGAATTGATGGGGCTGCCCAAGGAGGGGCTTGCCGTCAACGTCGACCAGTGGGACGGCTACACGGACGACCGCAAGGAGCTGCTGACGCATCTGACGCAGCACGGCATCGGGAACACGGTCTTCCTCACCGGCGACATCCACATGGCGTGGGCGAACGACGTCCCGGTCAAGGCGGCGACGTACCCGCTGTCGCGCTCCGCCGCGACGGAGTTCGTGGTGACGTCGGTCAGCTCCGACAACCTGGACGACATCCTCCACGTGGCGCCGAGGACCGTCTCGCTGGTCGCGTCGGCGGCCGTGCGTGCGGCCAACCGCCATGTGAAGTGGGTGGACATGGACGGGCACGGCTACGGCGTGCTGGACGTCACCGCCGAGCGCTCGCAGATGGACTACTACACGATCTCCGACCGGACGAAGCAGGACGCAACGTCCGCGTGGTCCCGTTCCTACCGGACGCTCAGTGGAACGCAGAAGGTCGAGCGCGTGAACCAGCCGGTGCGCTAGGGGTTATTTTCAGCCACTTGCCACTCTGTTAACAGAAGATCACATCGCTACGACGGGTGGTGTGTTCCGCACCGTGAATGCGGACACACCACCCGTCGTCGTCACTGCTTTCGTTACTCGCAGATCTCAGACCCCGGACATGACCGAAACCTTTCTCCCCGATGTCCGTAATCACCCTTGGATTGATTGGGCCTGAAGGGTTCTCATCAAGATCTGACATGCACGCGTAATCTCCCCGCGGTGGCCAGGAAAGGCCCCACGCAACCCCCCGCTGAGGAGACGTAATGCGCGCTCTTGTCCGTATATCCCCCCGACTGCGCCACCGTGCGGTCGGTACGGCGATCATGGCCGGAACCCTGGCCCTCGCCCCGCTCTCCGCTCCCGGCAGCGTCGCCGTCGCCAAGTCGCCCGCGACGGCCGCTTCTTCCACCGCAGAGGACTGCGCGGAGGACACCCAGGCGAACGCCGCCGCACGTGAGACGCGCCCCGGCGCGGGTCACGCACACGAGCCCAACGAGATCTCCGAGGCCAAGGCCAAGGCCATGGACGCGGACCTGAAGAAGAGACTGAACGCCGCCCGCACGAGCGGCCCCGGCATCCAGGCCGCCGCCGCGACCAGCATCCCGGTCTACTTCCACGTCATCCACGACGGCGAGACCGGCAAGCTCTCCAGCGCCCAGATCAACAGCCAGCTCGCGGTACTCAACGCGGCCTACGCCGGCCAGGGCACCGGAAACGTCGACTCCGGCTTCCAGTTCACGCTGGCCGGCACCGACTACACGGACAACGCCTCCTGGTACAACCTGTCCTCGGGTTCCACCGCCGAGAAGCAGATGAAGTCCACGCTGCGCAAGGGCGACGCCGGCGCGCTCAACTTCTACACGGCCAAACTCGGCGGCGGCCTGCTCGGCTGGGCGACCTTCCCGTCCTCCTACAACTCCAGCCCGTCCATGGACGGTGTGGTGGTCCTCGACGCCTCGCTGCCCGGCGGCTCCTCCACCAACTACGACGAGGGCGACACCGCCACCCACGAAGTCGGCCACTGGATGGGCCTGTACCACACCTTCCAGGGCGGCTGTAACGGCAACGGCGACTACGTGACCGACACCCCGGCCGAGAAGAGCCCCGCGTACGCCTGCCCGACCGGCCGCGACACCTGCGCCAACAAGACCGGCGCGGACCCGATCCACAACTTCATGGACTACACGTACGACGCCTGCATGTACCAGTTCACCTCGGGCCAGGTGCAGCGGATGAAGGACCACTGGGCGGCCTACCGCGGCTGACCGACCGCCGGGGACCCCCGCCGCCCGGCGCGCCACGAGCGTGCCGGGCGGTTCCGTCTGCCGCCCCGCTGCCGCTCAGAGCGAGTCGAGGAACCCCAGCGCCGTTCGCCAGGTCTGCTCGGCCGCTTCCTCGTCGTAGTCCGGCAGTTCGGGGTCGGTGTAGAGATGCCCGGCACCCGGGTAACGGTGGACCTCCACGTCCGCACCCGCCTGCTGCATCCGCAGGTACCAGGTGTTCAGCCAGTCGTCGGGCTCGAAGGGGTCGGGACTGGCGACGTGCAGCTGCACGGGCAGGTCGTCCGCCCGCGCGCCCTCCGCGATGTCGGAGGTGCCGTGCAGAAGCAGCAGCCCACGCGCCTTCTCGTCGCCGAGCGCCAGGTTCTGTGCCACCGCGCCGCCGAGCGAGAACCCGGCGTAGACAAGGCCCTGGTCGGAATGGGGCGCCGCGGCGTGGATCGCACGCCGCAGCAATTCGTCCGTGCCGACAGCCTCCCTGAGCTCCTTGCCCTCCTCCACGGTCTCGGCGGTTTGCCCGTCGAACAGGTCGGGCACGCGAACCTCGTGCCCGGCGGCACGCAGGCGGTCCGCGGCGGCGTGCACCGCCGGACGCAGACCGAAGGTCGAATGGAAAAGGATGATGTTCATCCGGCCATCCTGCCAGCCGCCTTCGCCGTCAGGAGTTACGGAGACATGGAGAACGCCTTGCGCCCGTTGGCCGTCATCGGTGGAGCGGTCCTGCTCACACTGGTTCTCGGCTGGGCTGTCGACCGTCTGCTGCGCCGCGCGGACGAACGCCACCCCGAGACACCGCTGTGGGGCATGCTGCGCCGATGCCGCCTGCCGCTGCAGGTCGTGCTCCTCGGAGCACTGCTGCGAGCCGGCTACCGCGAGACGCACTGGTCGCTCGTCCAGCGCCACGAAACCGGCATCGGCCACGTGCTCTCACTGGTGATGATCGGCTCGGTCGCGTGGCTGGTCACGCGGATCGTCTCGGCGGTCGTCGAGTCGTCCTACGCCCGCTACGCGTCCTCGACCCGCGATCCCGCCCGGGTCCGCCGGGTGCGGACACAGATCACCTTGATCATGCGGATCGTCACGGCGGTCCTCGCGGTGGTGGCCGCCGCGGCGATGCTGCTGACGTTCCCCGGCATGGAGAAGTTCGGCGCCTCGATGCTCGCCTCCGCGGGCATCATCGGCATCGTCGCCGGTGTCGCCGCGCAGTCCACGCTCGGAAACCTCTTCGCCGGCTTCCAGATCGCCTTCGGCGACATGGTCCGCATCGGCGACACGGTGGTCGTGGACGGCGAGTGGGGCGTCGTCGAGGAGGTCACGCTGACGTTCCTGGCCGTCCGCACGTGGGACGAGCGCCGCATCACGATGCCTGTGTCGTACTTCACGAGCAAGCCGTTCGAGAACTGGTCGCGCGGCGGGGTCCAGATGACCGGGACGGTCTTCTTCCACCTGGACCACTCGGCGCCGGTCGCGCTGATGCGCGAGAAGCTGCAGGAGATCCTCGGCGAGTGCAAGGCCTGGGACGGCAGGGACTGGAGCCTCGCCGTCACCGGCACGACGCCCAGCACGATCGAGGTGCGCGTGGTCGTGACCGCGAAGGACGCGGACGACATCTGGACGGCCCGCTGTGTCGTGCGGGAGCAGATGATCGCCTGGCTGTGCGAGAAGCATCCGTACGCCCTGCCGCGCATCATGACGTCGGCCGCGTCACTGCCGCCGGACGGCCAGTGGCCGGGCGCGGGGGCCGGCCGCGGCAGGCCGCTGCGCGCGGAGGAGATCCACAGCAACAACGCGGGCGACTACGCGCTGGACGGCGAGCCGTCCGTGGAGCCCCCACGCACGGGCCGCGGCTGACCCGTCTCCGCGCCGGGGAGCCGTTCCCCACCCCTTTCCCCTACGGCCTGGCGGCCGTCTGGGACCCCCACTACCCGTAGCCGGGTGCTTCTCCTCCTACGCCTGGCGGCATGGGGGACGCCCACCAGACCCCCGGGCCTAGGTCACCGGACGGGCTGACTTGGTCAGCCCGTCCGGGGGCACTCCCCCCTACGCCTGGCGGCGTGGGACGTACCCCCACCCACCGGCGCCAGGCCGTAGGGGGAGATTGAGGACACCGCGCGAAGCCCGGTAGGGGTCCGGGGCTTGCCCCGGTTCGGGAAGTGGGGTCTCCCACGGCCGCCAGGCCGCAGGGGGAGGGGCAAATGCCCCGCGCAGCGCGGCCACGCCGGCCCCGCCGCACGTCACCGCAGGCTGCGCACGTCCAGGTGCCGCAGCACCCGGTCCACGATCTCCGGATCCGCCCCCGGCTCACTGCGCGCAGCCAGCACCTCGTGCCGCGCCGCCGACATCATCTCCCGCTGAATGCGCTGGATCGTCCGCATCCGGTCCACCCGCTTGGCGAACCACTCCCGACGCTCGTCGTCCACGATCTCGGGGCTGATGCGCGCCCCCATCTCGTACGCACCACGCAGCAGCCGTTCGCTGACGTCCTCCGGCAGTTCCTCCACCTCCTCGATCTCCCGAAGCCGGCGCTTGGCCGCCTTCGCCACCCGGATCGCCAGGCCGTGCTCCAGCTTCCGCTCCGTGTCCGTGTCCGCCCGCACCCCGAGCCGCTGCACCAGCCAGGGCAGGGTCAGGCCCTGCACGACGAGCGTGCCCAGGATGACGGAGAAGGCGATGAAGATGATCTCCTCCCGGCCCGGGAAACCGGCGCCGTCCTGCGTCTTCAGCGGAATGGCGAGGGCCAGCGCGACGGATGCCACGCCCCGCATCCCCGACCACCACATGACGACGGTCTCGCGCCAGCTGACGGGGATCTCCTCGTCGATGTCGCGCAGCGTGTGCAGTCGCTTGGCGAGCCAGGTCGCGGGCAGCAGCCACAGCAGCCGTACGCCGACCACGACCGCGACGACCGCCGCGCCCCAGCCGATCATCTGCCACTCCCGCCCGTCCGCGGTGCCGAAGACGTTGTGCAGTTCAAGACCGATGAGTCCGAACGCGACCCCGGTGACGAGGGTGTCGACGATCTGCCAGAAGGTGTTGCCCGCCAGGCGTCCCATCACATCGTCGGCGTCGGCTCCGTGTTCCGCGAGGAAGAGCGCGGTGACGAGGACGGCCAGGACCCCGGAGCCCTTCAGCTCCTCGGCCAGCACATAGCTGACGAACGGCACCATCATCGTGAGCCCGATCTGCAGGGTCGCGTCGCCGAGCATGCCCATCAGCTTGTTGGAGAGCCAGCCCAGAGCGAGTCCCACGGCCAGCGCGACGACGGCGGAGAGCACGAGCTCACCGGCGGCGACGGGCCATGAGAACGTGCCGGTCACGGCGGCGGCGATGGCCACGTGGTACAGCACGATGGCCGTGACGTCGTTGAAGAGGCCCTCGCCCTCGAGGATGGAGACCAGCCGGCGCGGCAGCCCCAGCGACCCTGCGACCGCGGTCGCCGCGACCGGGTCGGGCGGGGCCACAAGCGCGCCCAAGGCCACCGCGGCGGCGATCGGCAGACCGGGCACGACGGTGTGGGCTACAGCGGCCACCGCCGCGGTCGTCACGAACACGAGGGCGACGGCGAGCAGAAGGATCGGCCGGACATTGGCCGTGAACTGCCGCCAGGAGGTGCGCTGCACGGCCGCGTACAGCAGCGGCGGCAGCAACAGCGGCAGAATGAACTCGGGCGGCAGCTCGACGTTCGGCACGAAGGGCAGGAACGCGAGGACGATCCCCGCCAGCGTCATCAGCACCGGCGGGGGCAGTCCCAGCCGCTGCCCGACCGGTACGGTCACCACGGCTCCGAGCAACAGCGCGAAGAGCAGCGCCAATTGGTCCACGGTGTGCCCTCCGGCGGTGCGAAACCCCCACGATCAAGGCTTCAACTGTGCCACGCGGGCCGCCGGAACAGGCCCTGACACCCGCCCCGCCGCCTCGTCAGGAAGCGTGGAGCGGCCGCCGCATGGACAGGTGGGCAATGCCCGCGTCCAGGAACTCCGCGCCGTACGCCGTGTATCCGAGCCGCTCGTAGAAGCCCCGGGCGTGGGTCTGCGCGTGGAGGTCGACGGCGCCCAGGCCCCGCTCCCGTGCCGCGTCCTCGATCGCCCGGACCAGCGCCACGCCCACGCCGAGACCGCGCGCCGCCTTGGTCACCGCGAGCCGGCCGAGTGAGCCGACCGTGGGGTCGCCGCCGGTCTTCGCGGCCGCGGCCGGTCCGTGCAGCAGCCGGCCGGTGCCGAGCACGCGGCCGTCGGCGCCCACCGCGAGGACGTGCACGGTGTCCGCGTCCTCCGCGTCGTAGGCGTCGTACTCGATGTCCTCGGGCACCCGCTGCTCCGCGACGAAGACCTCCTTGCGGACCGCGAAGCACGCCTCACGGTCGGCGGGGCCGACGGCGACGCGCACGGTGACGCCGGTCACGTGCTCCGCGGTGCTCACGAGCTCTCCGCCGCGATCCGGTCCAGCGCCTGCTGCAGATCGTCCGGGTAGGTGCTCTCGAACTGCACCCACTGCCCGTCCGAGGGGTGCTCGAAGCCCAGCCGCACCGCGTGCAGCCACTGGCGGGTCAGGCCGAGACGCTTCGCCATCGTCGGGTCCGCGCCATAGGTCAGGTCACCGACGCACGGGTGGCGGTGCGCCGACATGTGTACGCGGATCTGGTGGGTGCGGCCGGTCTCCAGCTTGATGTCGAGCAGCGACGCCGCACGGAACGCCTCGAGCAGGTCGTAGTGCGTGACCGACGGCTTGCCCTCCGCGGTGACCGCCCACTTGTAGTCGAGGCTGGGGTGCCGACCGATCGGCGCGTCGATCGTGCCGCTCATCGGATCGGGGTGGCCCTGCACCAACGCGTGGTAGCGCTTGTCGACGACGCGGTCACGGAACTGCTGCTTCAGCAGGGTGTACGCCCGCTCCGACTTGGCGACGACCATCAGCCCTGACGTGCCCACGTCCAGACGGTGCACGATGCCCTGCCGCTCGGAGGCCCCCGAGGTGGAGATCCGGTAGCCCGCCGCCGCGAGCCCGCCGATGACGGTGGTGCCACTCCAGCCGGGGCTCGGGTGCGCGGCCACGCCGACGGGCTTGGCGATCACGACGATGTCGTCGTCGTCGTGCACGATCTCCATGCCCTCGACCGGCTCGGCGACGATCTGCACGGGGGCGGGTGCCTGGGGCATCTCGACCTCGAGCCAGGCGCCGCCGTGCACACGTTCCGATTTGCCGACGACCGAGCCGTCGACCTGCACCTTCCCGGCAGCGGCAAGCTCGGCCGCCTTCGTACGGGAGAACCCGAACATCCGGGAGATGGCGGCGTCGACGCGCTCGCCCTCCAGGCCGTCGGGTACGGGCAGGGTGCGGATCTCGGGAATCGTACTCACCCGTCGAGTATGCCCTGTCAGTCCTTGTGGACCGTCCCGTCGGGGTCGAGGCCCTTGAAGGAGAGCAGCACGATGAGGATGCCGCCGCACACGATCGCCGAGTCCGCGAGATTGAAGACGGCGAAGTGCGCGGGCGCGATGAAGTCGACGACCGCGCCCTCGAAGACGCCGGGCGAGCGGAAGATGCGGTCCGTGAGGTTGCCGAGCGCCCCACCCAGCAGCAGCCCGAGAGCGACGGCCCAGGGAGTGCTGTAGAGCTTGCGGGCCAGGCGCACGATCACGACGATCACGGTCGCGGCGATGAAGGTGAAGATGATCGTGAAGGCCTCGCCCATGCCGAACGCGGCGCCCGGGTTCCGGACCGCCTCGAACTTCAGCAGATCACCGATGATCTCGATCGGCTCGTGGTGCTCCAGCTTGGCCACCACGAGCATCTTGCTGCCGAGGTCGAGGACGTAGGCCACGAGCGCCACCGCGAACAGCATCGCGATCTTGCGTGGGCCCTTCGGCTGCTCGGCGGGCGCCGCAGCCTCGTCGTCAACATCCGGCGTACCGATGATGCGCTCCGCCTCTGCCACGTGAGTCCCTCAACCTAGGTGCCTGACTGAGCACGAGGGTACGGCAAGCCTCCGCCAGGTCAGCCCCTGCGTTCCTGCTTCTGCTTGCACTCGACGCACAGGGTCGCCCGCGGGAACGCCTGCATGCGGGCCTTGCCGATCGGGTTGCCACAGCTCTCGCAGAGGCCGTACGTCCCGGTGTCCAGTCGCTGGAGCGCCCGCTCGGTCTGCTCGAGCATCTCGCGGCCGTTGGCCGCGAGCGCCATCTCGTGCTCGCGGGTGATGTTCTTCGCCCCGGTGTCCGCCTCGTCGTCGCCGGCGCCGTCGCCGGAGTCCCGCATCAGCCCGGCCAGAGCCGCCTCCGAGGAGGTGATCTCGTCGGTCAGCCGGGTCGCCTCGCCCTCGAGCTCCGCCCTGGCCGCGTCGACCTCTTCCTGCGTCCATGGGTCCTCACCGGGCCGGACCGCCAGCTCGCCCGGCGGCGTCGCGGCCACCGTACGGGTCGTCGACACCGCCACCGCGCTCCCGCCTGCGGCTGATGCCCTGCCCGCGGTCTTCTTCGCTGCCACCGTCCTGGCTCCTGTCTGCTTCGCGGCCACAGCCGCCCCCTCGGCGGCGGGATCGCCGGCCGCGGTTCTCCTGGCGGTCGACTTGTCGACGACCTCCCTGTCGACCTGCCCCGGCTCCGCCACATCGGCACCGGGGACGGCCTTTTTCACGGCCTTGCGGGCCGTGGTCTTCCCGACGGACTTCCCGGCCGTCTTCGCTGCCGCCTTCCTCTCCACCGGGGCGCGCCGTCCCCCTTTGCCGGCTCCAGCGGGATGCGGGTGCGCCTCCATCGGAGGCGGCCACGTTGGGCCGCG
>NZ_JBEXRZ010000153.1:0-16711 GCF_040613325.1 Streptomyces sp. NPDC006283
CCTCCCGCTTTCCCTCCCGCTGGCTCTTCCGTTGTGTCTTACAGGTCGGCGGGCTTGGGTCTTCGGGGGTGTGTGGGTGGGCTTTGTCGGAGACCACGGGGGTTGGCGGCGACCGGCGCCGACTGGGGGTGTGGGGGTCTTTCGCAGAACGTCTACTTGCGGGTGCGGGCGATCTCCTCGTAGAACCGGAGGAGTTCGAGGTTGTCCACGGAGCCCGGGTTGACCGCCTTGGCGAGCGCGGTGCCCTGGAGGAGCCGTTTGACCGGGACCTCGATGCGCTTGCCGGTGAGGGTGTGGGGGACGCCGGGGACCTCGATGATGTCGTCGGGGACGTGCCGCGGCGAGAGGTTCTCGCGGATGGACTGCTTGATCCGGTTGCGCAGGCCGTCGTCGAGGTCGGCGCCTTCGGCGAGGTGGACGAAGAGAGGCATCCAGTAGCCGCCGTCCGGCTCCTCGAGGCCGATGACGAGCGACTCGCGGATCTCGGGGAGGCGTTCGACGACCTCGTAGATGTCGGCCGAACCCATGCGGACGCCCTGGCGGTTGAGCGTGGAGTCGGAGCGGCCGTGGATGATCACGGAGCCGCGGTCGGTGATGGTGATCCAGTCCCCGTGTCGCCACACGCCGGGGTACATCTCGAAGTAGCTGTCGCGGTAGCGGCTGCCGTCGGGGTCGTTCCAGAACCGGATCGGCATCGAGGGCATCGGGTTGGTGACCACCAGTTCACCGACCTCGCCGACGACCGGTTTGCCCTGCGGATCCCACGACTGCAGGTCGGTGCCGAGGCACGCGGCCTGCAGCTCGCCGATCTCGACGGGGAGCGTGGGCACGGCCCCGGCGAAGCAGCTGCACACGTCGGTGCCGCCGCTGACGGAGGCGATCCACAGGTTGTCCGCCACCTCGTCGTGCAGCCAGCGGAAGCCGTCCGGCGGCAGCGGGGAGCCGGTGGTGGCGACACACTTGACGCGGGAGAGGTCGAAGTCCCGTCCGGGATGGACGTCCGCCTTGGCGCAGGCCATGACGTAGGCGGCGGAGGTACCGAACAAGGTTGCCTCCGTGCGTTCCGCGACCCGCCACTGGGCGCCGGTGTCGGGATAGCCGGGGCTGCCGTCGTAGAGGACGACGGTGGTGCCGGTGAGCAGGCCGGAGACGAGGAAGTTCCACATCATCCAGCCGGTGGAGGTGTACCAGAAGAACCGGTCGCCGGGGCCGAGGTCGCAGTGGAGGCCGAGCTGCTTGAAGTGCTCCAGCAGGATGCCGCCCTGGGACTGGACGATGGCCTTGGGCAGGCCGGTGGTGCCGGAGGAGTACAGCACCCACAGCGGGTGGTCGAAGGGGACCTGTTCGAAGACCGGCTCGGCGTCTCCCGCGGTCACCGCGGCCCAGTCGAGGGCGCCTTCGGGGGCGTCGGTCCCGAGCAGCGGGATGTGGACGACCGCACGCAGGGTGGGCAGTTCACGGCGCAGCTCGGCGACGGTCTCCGTGCGGTCGTGCTCCTTGCCGCCGTAGCGGTAGCCGTCGACGGTGAACAGGACGACGGGTTCGACCTGCTGGAATCGGTCGAGCACGCTGCGGGCGCCGAAGTCGGGGGCGCAGGAGGTCCACACCGCTCCGACGGCGGCGGTGGCGAGGAGCGCGGTGACGGCCTGCGGGATGTTGGGGAGGTAGCCGCTGACGCGGTCCCCGGGGCGGACGCCGAGGGCGCGCAGCTCGGCGGCGAGCGCGCCGACCTGGCGCCGGAGCTCGGACCAGCTGATGGGTGTCGACTCATGTGTCTCGTCCACATACAGCAGCGCGGGATCATGGGCACGCGCTGGATCTTCGGCGGTGCGCAGGGCGTGCTCGGCGTAGTTGACGGTGGCGCCGGGGAACCACTGGGCGCCGGGCATCGCGCGGTCTGCGAGGACGCGCGAGTACGGCGTCGAGAAGCGGATCTCGAACCATTCGGCGACCGCCTGCCAGAACGTCTCCAGCTCGTCGACGGACCAGCGGTGCAGCGTCTGGTAGCCGCCCTCGGCGGGTGCCCCGTGGCGCTCGGCGGCCCAGGCCTGGAATCGGGTGATCCGGGCGGCGGCGATGCGGCCGGGGTCGGGCTGCCAGAGAGGGGCAGGATTCGCGCTTGAGGTCATTGGTCGGCTCCCGGGCTGGCTCTACGCGGTGTGTGCGTGCCGCCGCGCACGGGCGGGGTGTGCGCGGACGCGGCTGAGCAGGACGATGCCATGTGATCGTCTTTCGCACCAGGGCTGATCCCCCATGGTCAGCTTGGAGAATATGTGCTCCCACCACGGGTGAACGGCAGTTGAACAGCGCATCTGCGTACGCGCCCGAATGGCAGGGTGATCCACATGGACGGTCGTAATCTGGTGCGCTCGGTGAGGACGTTCGCTACGGCACAGGGGCTGCGGGCCGCCCGCTCGGCGTGGCGCCGGCACCGTGCCGATGCCGTGGGCCTGCCGGCCAGGGGCCCGGAGCGGGCCAGAGTGCCGGGCCCGGCCACCGGCGCGGAACCGCTGCCCGGTGGGGGCGTCGTGCGGTTCGCCCGTTCCGAGCTGCGCATCGTGGTGGCGGTGGGCGGGGCGGTGTTCCTGGGATGGGACGGTGCGCTGCCTGAGCCCTCCTACGCCCTGGCCGGTGCACCTCCCGAGCCCGATGCCCGGGTGGAGCTCGAGCCGGACAAGGACGGCGGTTGGCGCGTGGTCTCCGAGCGGCTGACGGTCGAGGTCTCGCGGCACGGCGGGGTGGAGATCCGTACGCCGGGCGGCGTGGTGCTGCGGCGGGATCTGCCGCCGCGCTGGTGGGAGCCGGTCGGCGGAGGGGCGGCGCGCTGGGTGCAGCGCAGCGAGATCGCGGCCGACGCGCGCCTCTTCGGGCTCGGCGGGCGGGCTTCGGGACCGCGGCTGCGGGACGGTGTCTACCGGCTGTGGAACACGGCGCCGCGGGAAGGGTTCCGTCCGGGCGAGGACCCGTTGCACATCACCATGCCGGTGCAGCTGGTGGTGGCCGACGCGGCCACCCATCTCGCATTCCACGACAACACATGGGAGGGCAGGGTCAGCGTCCGCGAGGGCGAGGAGGGGGCAGGGTCCGGCCACGACCGGCCAGGCACCGTCGAGTTGCGGATGGAGGGCGGGCCGCTGCGCAGCTGGGTGCTGGTGGGCATGCCCGCGCGGGTCCTCTTCGGCTGGGCGCAGCTGACGGGGACGCCCGCGCTGCCCCCGTCGTGGGCGCTGGGCGTGCAGCGCGTCGTCCGGACCGACAGCGAGGAGGAGCTGCGCCGGGCCGCCGACGCCCATCGTGAGCTGGGACTTCCGCTGTCGGCCGTTCATGTCTCCGGCCCTGTCGGCGACGGATTCGGCGGTGCGCCGTCCGGGCTCTCGGGCGACGGTGATCGTTTCCCCTCCCTGCCGGAGATCGCGAAGGATCTGCGCGAGGAAGGGGTGCGACTGGTCCGTGCGGTGGCCCCGGCGGTGAGCGCCGTGCCAGGAGAGGCGGTGTACGACAGGGGGTCCTCGGCGGGGCTGTTCGTGCGGGACGCCAGGGGCGTCGAGGTACGGGGCACGGCAGGTCCGCAGGAGTGCGTCTTCCCCGACTTCACAGAGCCGCGGGCGCGCGAGTGGTGGGGAGAGCTGTACGAGGAGGGGCTCGCGCAGGGCTTCTCGGGTGTGTGGCACGACCGGAACGAGCCGATGGCGTGCACCGCCTTCGGCGGTACGACGCTCCCCCGGTCGTCGCGGCACGCGCTGGACGGGCACCCCGGCGACCATCGGGAGGCGCACAACGTGTACGCGCTGGAGATGGCACGGGCCGCTTACGAGGCGCTGCGGCGGCTGCGTCCGGACGAGCGGCCGTTCCTTGTCTCCCGCTCCGGATGGGCGGGTATGCAGCGGTACGGCGGCGCCTGGTCCGGGGAGGTCTCGGCGGGCTGGCCGGGGCTGCGGGCAACGCTGTCGCTGGTGCTGGGGCTCGGGCTGTGCGGTGTTCCGTATGCGGGGAGGGATGTGGGCGCCGAAGGGGGGTCGTCGGAGCTGTATCTGCGGCGGCTCCAGCTGGCGGCGTACCTGCCGCTGCTGCGCACGAAGGAGGCCACTTCGCCGCGGGCGTACGGCCCCGAGGTGGCGGCGCACGCGAGGGCCGTCCTGGTGGAACGGGCGCGGCTCGGCCCGTACTTCGTGACACTGGCGCAGCTGGCCCGGCTGACCGGGGCGCCTTATGTGCGTCCGCTGTGGTGGGGATGCCCGGAGGACCGGGCGCTGCGGGACTGCGAGGACGCCTTCCTGCTGGGCGACTCGCTGCTCGTGGCTCCGGTGCTGGAGCGGGGCACGGACCGGCGTGCGGTGCGGCTGCCGCGCGGCCGGTGGTACGACACGGCCACCGGCCGGGCCTACGACGGTCCCGGCCAAGTGCTCGTCGACGCACCGCTGTCCCGGATCCCGGTGCTCGCACGTGCGGGCGCGGTGCTGCCGGTGCTCGACACGGCGGGCGAAGAGGGCGGCGGAGCGGACCGGGTCGTGCTGGAGGTCTGGGCGCCGGCCGTGGGACGCACGGGTGGCGGGCTGGTGGTGCGGGACCCCGGAGACGGCTGGACCGAGCCGGAGGTCGAGCGCTGGACGACCCGCCGGGTGAAGGGGCGGGTCGTGGTGAAACGGGTCACGGACGGCGGACCGGTCGCGGCCGAGGGGCCGGTACGGGTGCGGGGCCTGGAGTGACGGGAGCCCTGTTGCGCGGCGGCCGACGCGCCGTTGGACGGGCTCGTTCGGCCGGGCGTGCCTCCAGTACGGCAGGCGCGCCCTCAACCGGCGTAGACGCCGGCGAACCAGTTCCGCGCCGCGATGGTGTGGAGGGGGAACGCGAGGTCCGCGGGGCCGCGCAGCAGCCGCCAGCCGTCGGTCTCGTCGGTCGGGACGGACGGCGGCAGTTCGGCGGCCGGACGCTCGGGGAGCAGCCCGAAGACGAGCAGATGTCCGGCCGGGGAACTGAGGGCGTCGGCGAGCCGCACGTCCCGCTCTGAAGCCTCGATACCGGTCTCCTCCCGCAGCTCGCGCACCACCGCGTGCCGCCAGTCCTCGCCGTGGTCGATGAATCCGCCGGGCAACGCGGTTCCGCCGAGGGCGGGAGCGATCGTGCGGGTGATGACGACGAGCCCGGTGCCGTGCGCATCGTGCACGGGCAGCAGAGCGACGGCGACCGGCAGCGGATTGCGGTAGGCGATCTCGCCGCAGGAGGCACAGGTGCGGGGCCAGCCCGCGGTGGAGCCGTACGGCGCCCCGCAGTGGCCGCAGTGGGAGTCCTTCGACACGCGCGGACTGTATCCGATCACTCTTTCCCGGCGGGCCGGTACCTGGTAAATGGTGGGCGCATGACTCGACTTGGTTCCGCCGTGTGTGCTCTGACCGCCACAGCCGCCGCTCTGTTCACCGTCACCACAGCGGCTCCCGTCGCCCGGGCGGTTCCCGAACCCAAGGCGCCGCGGGAGTTCGTGGCGCTGCGCTCCGTGGCGCCGACGATCATCCAGGAGATGCGCTACACGACGCCGCACAACTTCGTGGGCGAGCCGGTCGACGGCTATCGGCAGCCGGTGTGCATCGTCACGCGGCCCGCGGCGCAGGCCCTGCGCCGGGCGCAGTCGGCGCTGCTGCGGCAGGGGTACTCGCTGAAGGTGTACGACTGCTACCGCCCGCAGCGTGCCGTCGACCACTTCGTACGATGGGCGAAGGATCTCGAGGACGAGGCGATGAAGAAGGAGTTCTATCCGCAAGTCGACAAGTCGCGTCTGTTCGCGGACGGTTACATCGCCGAGAAGTCCGGGCACAGCCGCGGCAGCACGGTGGACCTGACGATCGTGAAGCTGCCCGCCCTGCCGACCCGGCCGTATGTGCCGGGTGAGCCGCTCGCGCCGTGCTACGCGCCGCAGGCGGAACGGTTCCCGGACAACTCGGTGGACATGGGTACCGGGTACGACTGCTTCGACACCCTGTCGCACACCGACGATCCGCGGATCACCGGCGAGCAGCGCGCCCACCGGGATCTGCTGAGGGGCGCCCTCGCCGCGGTCGGTTTCGTGAACCTGCCGGAGGAGTGGTGGCACTTCACGTACAAGCCGGAGCCGTTCCCCGACAGGTACTTCGACTTCCCGGTGGCGGTGCGTTCGGTCGCGGGGCACCGGGCGGGCTGACGCGGGGCGCTGCGGCGGCTAACGTGCCGACATGACGCAGCAGCAGACTTTCCAGTCGTACGAGGAGTTCTGGCCCTACTACGTCGCGATGCACTCCCGGGCGGCGACCCGGTGGGTGCATCTGACGGGCACGCTGACCGGGCTCGCGGTCACCGCCTACGGTCTGGCGCGGGGGCGGAAGCGTTACGCGGCCGCTCTGCCGCTGATCGGCTACGGGACGGCTTGGCCCGCCCACTTCTTCATCGAGGGGAACAACCCGGCGACGTTCGGGCATCCGGCGTGGTCGCTGCGCGGTGACGTGCAGATGATCCGGATGATGCTGGCGGGCAGGGACGCCGAACTGGCGGAGATCGCCGCCAAGTGGCTCGCGGAGAACCGCTGACGGCTCGTTCCCGGCGCCGGCCGCCTCGTGAACAGCGCATGCTGCCCGCGACCTTGACGCCCCATCACGGCCGGTGAAAACTGCCTGTCCGTCGGCAGTGCCGTACGTCGGCGCGCACGCTCACCACGCTCGTCACGGACGCCGGGCGTGGCAGGGATCCGCCCTGCCTCCGGCTCCGTAGCCATGGATGTCCATGGCATGCACATGGAGCACGAACCCTGCACGGAGGGCCGGGCAGGTGTCCCGGGCGAGGGCCAAGGAGCCGCCATGAGCAACGCAGACATATTCCTCGGCGAGGTCATCGGCACCGCGATACTCATTCTCTTCGGCGCGGGCGTCTGCGCCGCCGTCACCCTGCATCACTCCAAGGCGAAGTCCGCGGGCTGGGTCGTCATCGCGTTCGGCTGGGGCTTCGGCGTGCTGGCCGGCGCGTACACCGCCGCACCGCTGTCAGGCGGGCACCTCAACCCGGCGGTCACCGTGGGCGTCGCCGTCGACACCGGCGAGTGGAGCAAGGTACCGCTCTACATCGTGTCGCAGATGATCGGCGCGATCATCGGTGCCGTACTGGCGTACCTCGTCTACTTCGCACAGTTCCAGGCGAACGGCGAAGCCCGGAACGCCCAGCCCACGCTGGGGATCTTCGCCACCGGTCCGGAGATCCGCAAACCGTGGGCGAACGCCCTCACGGAGATCATCGCGACGATGGGGCTGGTGCTGCCGATTCTCGCGTTCGGTAAGAACGACGGCATCGGCATCGGCCCGATTCCCGGCGAGGACGCCGGAATCTACGGCTCCGGCATCTCCATCCTGCTGGTCTCGCTTCTGGTCGTCGGCATCGGTCTCTCGCTCGGCGGGCCGACCGGTTACGCCATCAACCCGGCCCGCGACCTCGGCCCGCGCATCGTGCACGCCGTCCTGCCGATCCCCGGCAAGGGGACGTCCGACTGGGGTTACGCCTGGGTGCCGGTGGCGGGCCGCTCGTCGGAGCACTGCTGGCCGGACTCATCTTCAACGCGGCCTTCTAGGCCGCCGGCCTTCCCGGCCCTCCGGCCTCCGATTCGAGAAGGGGACGTCATGACGGACAGGTTCGTCGCCGCAATCGATCAGGGCACCACGTCCAGCCGCTGCATCATCTTCAACCAGGACGGCGCCGTCGTCGCCGTCGACCAGCGTGAACACCGCCAGATCTTCCCCAGGCCCGGGTGGGTGGAGCACGACGCGACCGAGATCTGGTCGAAGGTGCAGGCGGTCGTCGCCGGGGCCGTCGCCAAGGCCGGTCTGCGCGCCGACCAGCTCAGCGCCGTAGGGATCACCAACCAGCGCGAGACGACGGTGCTGTGGGACCGTGCGACCGGAAAGCCCGTGCACAACGCGATCGTCTGGCAGGACACCCGCACAGCGGCTCTCTGCCACGAACTGGGCGGCTCGGACGGACAGGACCGCTTCCGCGACACCACCGGTCTGCCACTGGCCAGTTACTTCTCGGGGCCGAAGGCCGCCTGGCTGCTGGACGACGTGCCCGGGCTGCGCGCTCGGGCGGAGCGGGGCGAGATCGCGTTCGGCACCATCGACTCCTGGCTGATCTGGAACCTCACCGGCGGCACGGACGGCGGCGTGCACGTCACCGACGTGACCAACGCGTCGCGCACCATGCTGATGGACCTCCGGACCCTGGAATGGGACGCGGAGATCCTGGCCGCGATGAACCTGCCGAAGGCGATGCTGCCCGAGATCCGGTCCTCCTCCGAGGTGTACGGGACGGCCGTCGGCCAGCTCGCCGGGGTCCCCGTGGCCTCCGCGCTCGGGGACCAGCAGGCCGCGATCTTCGGCCAGGCCTGCTACGACATCGGCACGGCCAAGAACACCTACGGGACCGGCAGTTTCCTGCTGCTCAACACCGGCAACCGGCCCGTCCCTTCAAAGAGCGGGCTGATCACGACGCTCGGTTACAAGATCGGCGACGAGTCGCCCGTCTACTGCCTGGAGGGGTCCATCGCCATCACCGGCGCCCTCGTGCAGTGGTTCCGTGACCAGCTCGGCATCATCCGCTCGGCCGGGGAGATCGAAACGCTGGCCGCGAGCGTGGAGGACAACGGCGGCGCGTACATCGTGCCGGCCTTCTCCGGCCTCTACGCCCCGTACTGGCGCTCCGACGCACGCGGTGTCGTCACCGGCCTGACCAGGTATGTGACCAAGGCGCACCTCGCACGGGCGGTCCTGGAGGCGACCAGCTGGCAGACGCGTGAGGTGGTCGACGCCATGTACCAGGACTCCGGAGTGCAGATCACCACGCTCAAGGTCGACGGCGGCATGACGGCGAACCATCTTCTGATGCAACATCAGGCGGACGTGCTGGCCGTGCCGGTGATCCGGCCGAAGGTGTCGGAGACGACCTGCCTGGGCGCCGCGTACGCCGCCGGGTTGGCCACGGGTGTCTGGTCGGGCCTGGACGAGCTCAAGACCCATTGGCAGCGCGACGTGGAGTGGTCGCCGCGCATGGAGGCGGAGGTCCGCGAGCGCGAGTACCACAACTGGCGCAAGGCGGTGGAGAAGAGCTTCGGCTGGGAGGAGGCAGCCGGCCAGGGCTGAACCGCCGCCCAGGCCTGTTGGGGGCCGTCCCCAGTCGGCCCCGGCCGGGCGCTGCCGCCGGCTGGGCCCCGGCGATTGCAGGCTGCAGCCGCACGCCCGACCCGTTGTGCGCTGCGGCTGTACAAGGACCACGGCCCGTACCCCTGTCGGTGGGGGTACGGGCCGTGTCACCTCGTGGGCTCAGGTCGTGGCGTGCTCGCGCACCTGGTCGGCGCGGGCCAGGGCGTGTTCGACCACCGCGACGAGGATGTCCTTGACGGACTCCCGCTCGCGGGCGTCCCCCATCAGCAGCGGCACCTCGGGGTCGAGGTCGAGCGCGGCGCGCACGGTCTCCGCGGGGAACCGGTTCGCTCCCTCGAAACAGTTGACCGCGACCGCGAAGGGAATGCCTCGGCGTTCGAAGTAGTCGATGCCCGCGAAACAGTCCTCGAGACGGCGTGTGTCGGCGAGGACGACGGCGCCGAGCGCACCCTGCGCCAGCTCGTCCCACAGGAACCAGAAACGGTCCTGGCCCGGGGTGCCGAAGAGGTACAGGACCAGGTCCTCGCGCAGGGTGATGCGCCCGAAGTCCATGGCGACCGTGGTGGTCGTCTTGGTCTCGACGCCGGCGAGGTCGTCCACCGGCCGGCCGGCCTCGGTGAGCGTCTCCTCCGTGCGCAGCGGTTTGATCTCGCTGACCGCGCCGACCAGGGTGGTCTTGCCGACACCGAAGCCGCCGGCCACCAGGATCTTCAGAGTCACCGGCTCGATCGGCGCCTTGCGGCGGCTAGAGCGCCCGAAGACCATTGATCACCTCGCGGAGAATGCTCACGTCCGGCAGTTCGGCCGGCGGAACGGGACGGGTTACGTGTACGAGCGCGTCGTCGACGAGATCGCCGACGAGCACGCGGACCACACCGACGGGCAGGTCCAGACCGGCGGCGAGTTCGGCGATCGACTGCGGGATGCTGCCGCAGCGTTCGACGATCTCGACGTGTTCCGGTGAGAGCGTCTGGTCGCGGCCCGGGTCGTCGGCCGCGGCCTCCGGCACGACCAGGGCGATCAGATCGAGCCGGTGACGGCCCGCGTGACTGGTGCGGCCGCGGGTCATCGCGTACGGGCGCACCACCGGGCCCGCGTCGGCGTCGATCCAGTGGTGCGACCTGTGACCATGCTGGAGTGAGTCACTCATGGCCACCCTCACCCTCCGGCGGCCGGACCGGTCCGTGGTGCGGTGACGAGGTGGGCTCCGACCCGCTTGACCATCAGCGTCATCTCGTACGCGACCTGGCCCACGTCCGAGTCGGAGTCGGCCAGTACGGCCAGACAGCTGCCGTCGCCGGCGGCGGTCACGAAGAGGAAGGCCTCGTCGAGTTCCACGACGGTCTGGCGGACCTGTCCGGCGTCGAAGTGTCGGCCGACGCCCTTGGCCAGGCTGTGGAAGCCGGAGGCGACGGCCGCGAGATGCTCGCTGTCCTCGCGGGTCAGTTCCCGGGACGTGCCGGTGGCGAGGCCGTCACTGGAGAGCACGAGGGCCTTGCGGATACTGGCGACGCGGTCGACCAGTTCGTCCAGGAGCCAGTTGAGTCCGCCCGAGCGCCGGGCCCCGGGCTGGGTGCCGTTGGCGTCGGTTGCTGCGGCGTGCGGTGCGGTCATCGACCGTCCCCCTCCGATGTCGATCCGTCCGATGTCGATCCTGGTGCCGACCGGCCGTCACCGGCGGTCGGGTCACTGCCTTGTTCGGCCGCGGCGTCCTCCGCGTTGCGGCGTCGGCCGCGCTGCCAGCCGCGCTGCATGGACGCCATGCGGTTGCGGACTTCCTCCGCGTCCCGCTCCGGCTCACTGCGTGGGGCGGGGGCGGCCGTCCGCTCGCCGTCGGGGTCGGCAGACGCCCTGAGCTGGGGCGCGAGGCTGGCCTGCCGCACCCGGCGGGGCAGGCCCTCGAGCGGCGGCGGCGCGCCGTCCGAGCCGGGCACGTCGCGCGACGGCCGTACGGGCTGCGGCGGTCGGGTGTCATGACGCGGTGCCGATTCCTGGACGGGTTCCTGCACGGGCTGTACGGGCGTGGGGCCGGACAGCGGCCCCGGTTGCGCGCGGTCGCGGCGGTCCTCCGGGAACGGGGTGGGCGCTGCCGTGAGCGGCGGCCGGGCGAACGGCGTCGGTTCCACGCCCCGTCCCGGCTCCTGGGCCGGGTGATTACGTCCGGTCGCACCGCGCTCGTCGACCCGTCGGCCGTGGTCGGCGACGAGCGTCGGGGGCCTGCGCCGCGGAAGGGGAACGGGTCCCGCGCGGTGCTCACCGGGCTGCTCCAGCGCCTGCTGGTGCTGCTCGCCGGGCCCGTCCCCGTGGCGTCGGCGGGGGCGGAAGACGCCGCCCCGCTCGCTCTCGGTGTCCCCCAGGTCGGCGAGGCGGCCGGGGTCCGTGGACAGGGGCCGGTCGTCGCGGCCGAGCAGCGAGCGGTCGCGCTCATCGAGGCCCAAAGCGCCGATCGGCGCCTCCAGTTCGACGGGTCCGTCGAGGAGGGCGGAGCCGACCAGGCCGGTCGGCACCTGGGACAGGGCCGCCTGCTTGCCGTCGCCGCGCCGTCCGGCCGCGCTGTCGCTCTTCCGGTCGAGACGGAAACCTGTGCCTTGCGTCTCCGGCGCCTCCGTCAGCAGCGCCGCCGGAATGAAGACCACGGCGGTCGTGCCGCCGTACGGGGACTGCTGGAGCGAGACCCGGACGTTCTGGCGCTGGGCGAGGCGGCTGACGACGAAGAGGCCGAGCCGGTCGGTGTCGGAGAGTTCGAACTCGGGGGTCTCCGCGAGGCGCAGGTTGGCGTCGAGGAGCGCGTCGGCCGCCATGCCGAGACCGCGGTCGTGGATCTCGAGGGTGAAGCCGTTGGCGACCCGTTCGCCGAGGACCTGCACGGCGGTGTGCGGAGGTGAGAACACCGTCGCGTTCTCGAGGAGTTCGGCGATGAGATGGGTGAGGTCGGCGACCGCGGGCCCACCGACGCCGATCCGCGGCAGTCTGCGCACCTCGATGCGCTCGTAGTCCTCGACCTCGGCCACCGCGGCCCGGACGACGTCCATCAGCTGAATGGGCTTGCGCCACTGCCTCGACGGGGCGGCCCCCGAGAGGATCACCAGGCCCTCCGCGTGGCGCCGCATGCGGGTGGTGAGGTGGTCGAGGCGGAACAGGTCGGCCAGCTCCTCCGTGTCCTCGGTGCGCCGCTCCATCTGGTCGAGGAGGGAGAGCTGGCGGTGCAGCAGGACCTGGTTGCGGCGGGCGAGGTTGACGAACACCTCGGAGACTCCGCGCCGCATGTCGGCCTGGCGGACGGCGGCCTCGACGGCTGCCCGCTGGAGGGTGTTCAGCGCCTGACCGGCCTGGCCGATCTCGTCCTTGTCGTATTCGAGGCGCGGCGCCTCCGTCTCGACGTCGACGTGTTCGCCGGCGGCGAGGCGCCGCATCACGCTGGGCAGCCGTACGCCGGAGACCTCGTGGGCCTCCTTGCGCAGCCGGGACAGGTCACGGACCAGGTCGCGGCCTATCCGTACGGAGACGATCACGGAGACGAGCAGGGCCAGGAAGCCGAGGACGCCTGCCACTCCGGCCAGGAGAAGAACCCGGTACGCGGCGGGTTCGACCCGGTCCTCGTAGCGGTCGACCGCGTCGGCGGCCTCGCGGTCGAGCTGGTCGAGGACGGGGGTGGCGGCCTGCTGCCAGCGTTCGGCGTCGGACGCGGGCAGCTTGTCGGCCGGCCCCGCGGCGATGATGCGTTCCTCGGTGTCGCGCAGGGGCGCGGTCTCGGGGCTGTTCCAGTACTGCTCGAACGTGTCGCGTTCCCGGGAGGGCAGCATCTCGAGGTTCAACGCGTAGTGGACCTTCCGGTGCGCGGCGTGGTCGGCGAGCGCGCGGATCTCCGGTGCCGTTATCTTCCGGGCTGTCAGCGAGGAGGCGATCAGGGCGTCTTCACGGGAGAGCATCTCGCGGGCGCGGGAGAGCCCGACCAGCGCGCGGCCCTGGCGTTCCATCTCGACGTCGTCGAAGGCGTGCAGGCTCAGCAGGAAGCTGTGCGAGGGGTCGACGAGCCGGTTGTAGAACTCGAGAGCGTCCGCGCGGCTGACGGTGTTGGTGTCCACGGACCGGCGCAGGGCTGCGACGCCGTCGAAGGCGTCGAGGAGCGACGCCAGTTGCTGCGCCGACTCGGCGGACATGTCGTCGCGGGTGGAGGGCTGCTCCGCGTTCCGCCGGAGTGTGGCGAGGGCACTGTCGGTGGCCGCGCGGCGCGTACGCAGGACCGGCTGCGCGTCGGCGGCACGCCGGTCGGCGAGGTAGATCAGCGTCTGCCTGCGTTCCTTCTGGACGACGTCGATCGTGTCCAGGACGGGTGTGCCGACCTGCTCCGCGACGGAGCTCGTGTCGAGCAGCTGGTTCGCCTCCCGACCGGTCAGTACGGTCGCGAAGCTCCACAGGGCCGTGAGGGAGACGAGGGGGACGAGCAGCAACGCCACGATCTTCCGGCGGATGGACTTCCCGCGAAAGCGCATGGCCTCCCCCTGCTCGACCCCGCACGGTGCGGGTGGTGTTCCGACAGCAAACGGCGTGAGCCTACTACTGTCATACAACCAACTCGAAGAGACGTCCGGGTGCTTTTCGGCCTCCGCAGCACCGTTCGATCATGGGATGTCCTGGTATTCGGGGAGTTGGCATTCCGGGCCTTGCCGGGCGACAGCGGCGGCACGCCACTTTTCGGACCAGGGCAGATGGCTGGAACTCTTCACTGCCCGGGAATCATCCGGCCTGCTGGTTCGTCGTTCTCTGCGGGGGCGTTGAGGGTTCGCAGTCGCCACGCGCATGCAATTCGGCCGTTGTCGGCGGGGGTTGGGGCGGTGGGTCCTGTGGGGTTGGGCGGCTGCTGTGCGGGCAGCCGGAGTAAGGAAACCGAATCCGGGCAGCCACCGTTATGTCGGACAGAGGTGGGGAGTGACAGGAACCATGGACACGGACGAGCGTCGCGACGCGGCGCCGATGGCGTATGACGCCCATGTGCCGCGGCAGCTCTGGGTCGAGGAGCCGGTGGCAAGACGGCGCATGGCCGACCCTGTCCGTACGGCGGCGGTCCGCGCGGTGATCATCGCGTCGCTGACGATGATCCAGGCCATGGCGGCGTTCCTCTTCACGCTCACAGGGGCCTGGCTGGCGTTTCCGCTGGTGCTCAGCAGCATTGTCAGCACGGTCGCCGCCACGTGGGCGGTACTCGATGTGTGGGTGACCCGCCAGGTGTGGAACCAGCGGCACGGCGTGGTCTCCGCGCCCAGCAGCACCGCGCGCCAACTGCGCCGCGAGCGCCGCCGCGCCCGCCGGACGGCCCGCGCTGCCGGCCGCGAGACCTCGCACATACGGCGGCACGGCACCGGAAGCCTCTCCCGGGCGTAGGGCCGCGCCTCTCGGACCTTGCCGGGCTCGCCTGCCCTGCCGTGGGGCCGGGCTCGCCTGCCCTGCCGTGGGGCCGGGCTCGCCCGCGCAGACCTGTCCGCGCCGATGGTCGGCGCGGACAGGAGGCGGGGCCGGCGCTACGCCTGTGGACCCGCCGCCGGCTGTGCCGGTGCCTCGGTCGGCTCCCCGGTCGGCTGCGCGGGCAGCGGGGCGCGCTTGAACATACGGGTCGCGGTGATCTCTCCGTGCACGGTCTCCCCCGCCGGATCCACCTGCGGCAGGCCGGGACGCAGATGCTCCTCGACACTGATGTACTTCAGACCCGCCCGCAGGTCGGCGTCGTTGCGCAGCCTGATCACCAGGGGGAACTCCGCCAGGGCCGTCGTGTCGAACAGACCCGTGGTGTAGAGCAGCTGAACTCCGAGCGCGTCGGAGACCGCCCGCTGGAGCTCCAGCAGATAGGTGGCGTTGGCGCGGCCGATGGGATTGTCGAGGAACAGGGTGCCGGCGTGCCGGTGCTTGTCCCTGCCACGGTCGTTGCTGCGCAGCGCGGCCATCGTGCAGTACAGGGCGATGGCGGCGGTGAGCAGCTGGCCGCCGGAGAACACGTCGCCCATCTGACCGACCGGCACACGCTCGGCGCGCAGCACCGCGTCGGGCTTCAGGATCTCCACGGCAACGCCCTTGGGCTCCAGCGCCGCCTGAACCCCACGCAGCAGCAGCGACATGCCGTCGCGCCGCCCCTCGCCGTACGCGGCCGACGAGTTCTTCTTCACCGCGGCGCGGGTCGCCTCGTCGATGACCTCGCCGAGCCGCTCGGCGAGCGTCGCCTGGTCCGGCTCCTCGAACCTGATCCGCAGGAACTCCTGCCCCGACCACTCGCCGAGACCTTCGGGCAGGCGGGAGAGCCGCTGCGCGGAGCGGAGCGTGGCCAGCGCCGACTCCACGAGCCCGCGCAGCCGGTCGACGATGGTGTCGCGGTTGCGCGTCAGCTGTTCCAGCTCGTCGGTGAGCACACGCAGCCGTGGCGCGAACGCCTCCGCCCACTTCGCCGCGTGCTCGGGCAGCGCGGCGGCGGGCAGTTCCCGGATCTGCTGGCGGGCCGGGGTGCGGACCTGCTCGTAGCGGGTGGAGTTGGCATGCCGGACGAGTACGTCGCTCGCCTCGCGCACGGCCGACTCGGCCGCGGACAGGTCGGTCGCGCAGCCGCGCAACGAGCGGCGGGTTTCGGCCGCGGAGTGCCGGGCCTCCTCCAGCGTGCCCGGGTACGGCTCCGGTGCGTCCGGCGTCTCGTCCTCGGGGTGGTGGTCGCGCAGCAGGTCGCGCAGGAGTGCGGCCGTCTCCTCGAAGCCGCCGACCGCGTCCTCCGCGGCCCGGTGGGCGTGGAGCAGAGCGGCGTGCGCGGCGCGTGCCGTCTCCAAGGCGTCGGTGCAGGCGGCGAGTTCGCCGGTGGCCGTACGCAGCAGGACCTGGGCGTGCTCGGCGTCCGCGGGGACGAGGCCGTCCGGCAGGTCGGTGTGGGCCTCGCCTTCGGCGGGGGCGAGGCGCTCGGCCTCGCCGCGCAGCCGGCCGAGCTTCTCGCTCGCCTCCGAGGCACGCGACTCCAGCATCTGCACCAGGGACTCGGCCCGGGCGGCGGCGGCCTGGCGGGAGGGGCCGTCGGCGCCGTCGGTTCCCTCCAGAAGCTGGGCGGCGCGGGTGCGGACCTTGTTGGTGAGCCGGTCGAGCTCCGCGAGGGCGGCGCTCTCGTCGCTCTCGGCGCGGGCCTGCTCCGCGCGCAGATCCGCGCCGACGCCGACCTTCTCGTAGAGCTGGGAGGCCGCGCGGTACGCCTCTCGCAGGGTGGGCAGCGCGGGGCGGGGCGTCGTCCCGGCCTCATCCGGCAGGTTCTCGGGCGCTCCGGCGATCTCGGCGCGCTCGGCCAGCAGCGCACGGGCGGTGCGGCGGGCGTCGTCCCCGGCGCGCTGCGCGGCGCGGCGGTCCTCGTCGGCGGCCTTCGCACGCTCCAGGCAGGTCGCGGCGCGCGTCTCGGACTCGGCGGCCTCGTCGACGAGTTCACGGAGTTTCGCCTGCCAGATGCTGTACTCCAGGCGCGGGGTGTCCACTTCGAGCCGGGACAACAGCCACATGCCGACGACGGAGATCGCGCTGCCGAGCACCGG
>NZ_JBEXRZ010000154.1:0-16561 GCF_040613325.1 Streptomyces sp. NPDC006283
AGCAACCCAACACAACAAAACACTCGCACTGCCCGCCGCACAGACGTGATCACAACACCAGCCGCTACCCCAGCACGACCTCACGCTAATCACCCGCGAGGTCGCAAAGCGTCCGGCAACGCACCGCCGAGACCCAGGTTGCCAACGTTCTCACCAAACGCGGCTGCGCCTCCTGCACCAAGGTCAGCCGGGCGGACTGAGCCGTGAAAGCCGTCTTGGCCCCTTTCGTCCGACGGCAAATCCTTGTGATTCGTCTGAACGTAAACCGTCCGTGGTCCTGAATGATCACTTCTGTTCTCCACGCAGAACAGCCGGAAGATCGTGGTGACGGTACGCGGGTCGGCACGGGGGCAGCGGCTCTCAGCGGGCCGCCGCCCCGGGCCGGTTCACTCCGCTGTCAGCGCTCGTACGATCGCCAGACGGCGCACCCGGCGTGCTGGTGCCACTGCCGCTGCCAGGCCGATCAGCACGGTCACCGCCAGGAGCGCGGTCAGCAGGCCGAGTGGCGGGTCGAAGGCAGTGTGCATGCCGGTCACAGCGAGGCCCCCTACCCTGCCAAAGACCAGGCCCAGCGCGGTACCCACGACCGTGCCCGTCAGCGCGAGCAGTACCGCCTCCAGCGACAGCATCCGGCGCAACTGGTCACCGGTCATGCCGATGGCCCGCAACATGCCGATCTCCCGGGTGCGCTCGGTGACGCTCAGCGCCAGAGTCGCGGCGACGCCGAGCGCGGCGATCGCCATGGAGAATCCGAGCAGCACCGCGCCGACCTGAATCATCCGGTCGAAGACCGTACGGAACGCCTGTACCTTCGCGGCCGAGTCGTTGACCCGCAATTTCGGGAAGTCGGCGAGTGCCCGGTCCAGCGCCTTGCGGGCGTCTTGGTGGCTGGTGCCGGACGCGGCGCCGATCCACGCGGTGGCGACCGAGGTGCCGCGCGGAGCGAGGCCGTCGAGGGTCGCCGAGTTGACGTACATCGTCGCCTGCGGCAGCAGGGCAGAGGCCAAGGGCGAGTCTTCGGGCCGGATGTGGAGCCCCGCTGCCACGGCTGGCCCGTTGTTGGACAGGGCGTCGCCGTCCTTGAGGGTGCGGGCCTGCTTCACGCCGTCTGCCGAGGAGTTGAGGAGCTTCGGGTCGGCGCTCACCACCACGGTATCCTTTCCGCCAATCCGCACCGTCGCCGACCGCACCTCCGTCACCGTCAGCTCCCGCTCCTGGCGCAGCTTTTTGAGCGCCCCGGACGGAACTGCGCCGCTGTCCACCTCGAGCGAGAACGCCCCCGGCTCCCGGCCGGCCAGCAGGTCTTCGAGGGAGTTGCTGATCATCCCGAGCGCGGTCGCCGCCGACACCATCACGGTGACCCCGACGAGCAGCGCCGAGGCAGCGGCACTGGTCCGCCCCGGATTGCGCCGAAGCTGCTGTGCCGCGAGCTTCCCCGTCGTACCGAAGACTCGCCGGGCCGGGACGCCGAGCAGCGCGACGACCGGCGGCAGCACCCAGCGAGCCAGCCGCAGCACCCCAAAGCCGCTGGCGATCGCCCCTACGGTGGCCGCGAGCAGCGACACCGGCGGCGTATCCCGCGCCCCAACCGTCAGCATCAGCGCCCCGAAGGCGAGCATCAAAACCGACACCGCCTCATGCAGCAAACGCCGCGCGGGTGTAGTCGCGCCCAGGACATGGGTCACACCGAGCGCCGCTACCGGCGGCACCTTGGCAGCGGCCTGCGCGGGCCCGCGTACCGCAAGCAGCGTCAAGAGCACCCCGAACAGCCAGGCAAGCATGAAAGTCAGGACGCCCGGCAGCAGCGACACGTCGACTGGCCCCAAGTCCACCAAAGACAGCGCGGCGCTCCCCGCCGCACACATACCCGCGCCTACCGCCAGACCCGCCGCCGAGGCGCCCGCGCCGAGCAGCAGCCCCTGGACGCCGATAGTGCGGCGCAGCTGCTGCTGGCTGGCACCGACGCACCTTAGAAGGGCGAGCTGGCGGGTGCGTTGGGCCAGCACCACAGAGAAGGTGTTGCTTACCACCATGCGGGCCACGGCCATCGCGATCAGCACGAAGGACAGCGCGGCCACCAGCACGGTCGCGTACATCGTCCTGGTGCTCTCCACGGCCTCTGTCACCGCGTCGGCCCGCGTCTGTACCCGAACGTTGTCGCCGAGCGCGGCTTCGATGTCCTTGGCGGACGTGCCTAGTGCGGCGGCCAGGTCCAGCTGATAAGCGCGCGGCTCGGCCGCGTACGAGGAAACGAAGGCGGTGGGGACACCGATCACGGGGCCGTAGAAGATGTTGGAGCCGCGTGTGTCTAGGGTGCCGGTCAGAAGGGCGGTCCCGGTCGAGCCGTCCGCCTTGAGCAGGGAGACCCGCGTACCAGGCTTCGCGTCGATCCGCTCGGCGGTGTCTGAATCGAGCAGCACCTCGCCCGCCCGAACCGGCCACGCCCCGTCCGCCAACCGCTGCCAGCGCAGCCCGGGATCGGCAGCGACGGACGTCACCATCGCCTGGTCGTCCAGAGGGCGGCCCGCGTCGCTCAGGACGCTGCCCTGCCCCAGTTCGCGTGGCAGGGCCTGCGTGACGCCGGGCACCCGCTTGGCTCGGGCCACCGCGTCGGTGGGTAGCCGCCCACCGTCACGCGGCGTGACTTGGAGCGAGGCCGGACCGACCTCGGCCGCGGCCTGCTGACTGAACGCGTCCACGAGCGCGCCGCTGCCGCCGACCGCAAGCACCAGGAACGCCACTCCGACAGCCACCGCCGCGCCTGTGAGCACCAGCTGCCGCAGCTGCCCCCGGAAATCCTTGATCGTGTAGCCCAGCATCGCCATCCGGTCGCTCCCTCTGTTCTGTCCCCGCCAATCCGCCTTCGACGTTAGGCCGCGACAAGGCCTCCAACGTACGACGACGGTCCCGAGTAAGGAGCGACCACAGAGGTATGCCGGGCGCAGGCATACGGCTGAAGGACGACACGCGCGCCTTTGGAATGTCGTTGCAGAGGGTGCCTGGGGAACACGAGGAGCATGGCGACCGAGGTGATGAGGAGTTCCGGGCGGTCGGCCGGTTCGAGGGCACTGCACCGGACTGATCCTGATCGGCATGCCCGGCATGCGCTTCCCCCTGCCCCGACGACGTGCGGCGCCCTGACAGCACCGGCCGATGTCAGACAGATTGGGGGGCGCGACGGACTTCGTACTGGCCCAGGCCGAACTCGTTCTTCGCGCTCTGGAAGCACTCCTCGATCTTCCAGCGGGGCGCAGGCGAGGCAGTAGGCGGTCTCGTGCTGCGGCCGGGGCGAGTTCGCCGATGGCAGAGCGGCGCCGGTGCGTTCGGCGGCGGTCTCGAGGTGGGTGACCTTCGCGACGAGGGCTCGAGAGCCTGCTGCGTCCCTTCTCCTGATGAGCTGGCCGCTGCCAGCACCGAGGAGGGCGGCTGCTCGAAGAAGCAGCTTGCGGAATGGGGAATCCCGGGCCTTCGCCAACGAGCTGGCGTAAGTACCTGGAGGCGAGGTGGAGGGGGATCGGGCGTTGACCGAGCCCTTATTGCGCGCAGCTGGTAGCGGGCGGCTCCAGGACGCTGCTCTGGCCCTGTCCCTTCCACTGGTCGCTGAGGATAGGGATGGACGAAGCGCGCGGCCGCGGTGGCGCTGCTGACGCGCTGTACCCAGGTCTATTGGCAACTCGACTACATGCTGTTGTACCGGCGGGTTCGAGATCGAACGCGCTCTGGGTCCGTACTAGGCGCGCCACGGGTTCACCGTGCTCAACCCGGGTGAGACCACAGATGTGGGATTCGGCCTGGCAGGTGTCCGATCGGCCTGGGCGCCGGGCCGGGTGAGCAGCTCTTCTCCGTTGGAAGTGACCGACGGCCCAGCACCGCTACACCAGCTGATCAAGAACACAACGGCACCGTCCGGCTCCACTTACAATGCGGCTATCGCCTGTTCGCTCATCGACGACTACTCCTGGGCGGTTATCTGGCGCGGCCGCGGTGGTCTCGGAAGTTACCCGGCGATCCTTCCGCTGTCGGCCGCGACGCCCTCCCCAGGTCCGGGCCCTGGTGAAGTCGGTCTGGGCATGTGAAGAGCCAATACTTCCCAAGTCACCAGAAAAGCGACCCTCAGAACAGGGGTTCACGCGGCCGATCTCATGACGGCCGGTATGAAGGGATGGCGGCAGCTGCCGCAGGCCCTCAGGGGGACGTACAGCGGCGCGTCAACTTCCCGGAACCGCGTCGAGGTAAGTAAGCTCGCCTCATGTTGCCCTCAGATGATCAAGAGGATAGGCAGAAGGTTACCTTCAAGCTGCCAGCTTCCCTGAAAGCCGATCTCAAGATCCGCGCGGCAGAACTCCGCGTGGACATCCAAGACGCTGTGGCCGACGCGATGAGCGAGTGGAAGGCCGCTGCACACGGGGTGGTCCCCCAGGTCGACACGGCGGGAGCACAGCCGTTCGCGACCTGGCTCACGGAAGCGAGCATCTCGCAGTTCAAGGCGGAGTGCAGCGAGAGAGGAATTCCGTACGTTCAGGGGCTCGCTCAGGCCGTGACCCTCTGGCTGACCGCACACCCCTCCCCCCGCCACCAGCCTCTCGCGCGCACCACGCGCCGCCTCATCGTCTGCAACCAGAAGGGAGGTGTGGGGAAGACCGCGGTGACGGCCGGCTTGGGAGGTGCCTTCGCTGAGGATGCCGGACTCGCCCGTCTCGCTGGCGGGGCATTTCCTGGTGACGCCGAACTTGCCCGGCTTGCCGCGCTCCTGACTGAGCAAGAGCCCGAGACCGGAGCGCCCGTGCCCGTCGAGGCAGATGATGCGTACGAGGCCCCGCAGCTGCGGGTGCTGCTGGTGGACTACGACCCGCAGGGCCACCTGACCAAGCAGCTTGGCGTCAAGCAACTCCCCGCGAACGGTCCCAGCCTTGCGAAGTTCATGTCTCGGCAGGTCACCGGCGACATCCATGACCTCATTGTCTCCGTGGACGACGAGCGCTTCGGCGGCCGTCTGGATCTCTTGCCTTCCTGTCAGGACGCCTTTCTGCTGGACGTCATGATCTCGGCTGCCCGTAACCGGCAAGCCACCCTCGAGCACGCCCTCGAACCCCTTGAGGCCCACTACGACGTCGTCATCATCGACTGCCCGCCGAGCCTGGGCATGGCGATGGATGCCGCGATCTATTACGGCCGGGAGCGGGACGGCGAGCGGGAAGGAGAGTCCGGGATCGTCATCGTGGTGCAGGCAGAGGACTCGTCAGCCGACGCCTACACCATGCTCGTCGAGCAGATCGACGACGGCATGATCGACTGGCGGATCACGACCACCTACCTCGGACTCGTGGTCAACCTCTACGACGCCCGCGACGGACACGTCGTCACCAGCTCACTCAACGAGTGGTACGCCCTCGAAGAACCCCGCGTCATAGGAGTCATCCCCCGACGCAAGGAGCAGCGGGAAGCCGCGCGTGCACGCCGGCCGCTCCTCGCCTATGACCCGTCCTGCGCCCAGTCACGCGTCATGCGCCAAATCGTCAAGGAGATCTCCTCTTGAGTCCCGACCGTCGAAAGACTGCGGCCGAACGCACCGGACCCAGCGCCGCATTCGGTTCCGCCCGAGCACCCCGCAGCACTCGCGGACAGATCATCGACTCCGTAGTAGGCGCTCCCCCGGCTTCCGTTTCGCCTGACCTCGTCGCCGAGAACCCGGAGAACCCGCGCCGGGAGTTCGATGAGGAGTACCTGAACAGCCTGGCTCGGAATATGCGGGAAGTCGGGCAGATCCAGACGGCTACCGTCATGACTCGCCTGGCGTTCCTGGTCGCGCACCCTGAGCACCAGGACGCTGTTCCCGCTGACCACGAGTACGTCGTCATCGACGGCCATTGCCGACTGAGGGCAGCGCGCAAGGCTGGTCTTGACCTGCGCGTCACGGTCGACGACTCGTCGGCAGGGACCCGGGAAGACCTTCTCGCTGCGGCCCTCAGCGCGAACCACTTCCGCAAGGACCTGACACCGATCGAGGAAGCCGAGGCCATCGAAGCGCTGGTGACATTCCACGGCAGCGCTGCCGCAGTCGTAACGGTCCTGGGCGGGGCGGTCAACGACTCTTGGATCTCCACCCGGCGCGCGCTCCTCAAGTTGCCCGAGCCGATCCAGGAGCGCGTCGCAGCTAAGGAGGTGCCTATCGCGATCGCGCGTAAGGCGGGTACTCTCCCGCGTGAGGAGCAGACGGCCTTCGTCGAAGCCAAGATGGCGGAGCGCGAAGCTGAACAGGCCGGGAAGCCAAAGGCAGTGAGGGGCCGGGCCGCCGCTGCGATCAAGAAGGATCAACCTCAGCACTCCCCGGCTGCAGTGGCTCCCACACAGACGTTGCCCCCGCTTGAGGGGGCAACGAGCACTGCAGCGCCAGCGGCGCAACAGAGCGTTCCGGAACCTCGCGTCGAGTCGCCGGCCCCTGACAGGCCTGTTGTTCCGGTCGATTGGACGGACCCCGATGCCGTCATCGCTGTCATCTTGGAGCGCTGCCCAGCCGACGCAGTTCAGAAGATTGCCCAGGGTCTGCTCGAGGCCCTGTGAGGCTCTCGCGGCTTTTACGGCGTAAAAGTCTGGCCGCAGGGCGGTCGTGCCAGGTGGCCAAGCCCTGACTTTTACGCGGTAAAACTCGCCCCAGCCGAGGCGCAACGCCATGGCCCCTGAGCACTGGCCGGTCAAGGTGCCCTGCTGCCTGCCGCCTGCCCGATCCACCCCACCCAGTGATCACTATTCGCTGACGATCCGCGACGTACTTCGTCGAACGAGTAGCACGGGTGACCCATCGTGAGAGTGTGAACAAGTTGATGCAGATGCAGGAAGGGCGGAGCATGACCAAGGGCACATCGCCAGTCCTGCTCACGCGAACGCACCGGATCCTCATCGGAGTCGTCGTCGCTGGCGCGGTCATCATCGCCGCAATCGGGTTTGCAGGCTCGTACGCGGCCGTCCGCGAGCTCGCCGTCCAGAAGGGCTTCGGCGACTTCTCCCTCGTCTTCCCCATCGGCATCGACGCCGGCATCTGCGTCCTGCTGGCCCTCGACCTTCTGCTGACGTGGCTGCGCATCCCGTTTCCGCTGCTGCGGCAGACGGCCTGGCTGCTGACCGCGGCCACGATCGCGTTCAACGGCGCTGCCTCCTGGCCGGACCCGCTGGGCGTCGGCATGCACGCCGTCATCCCCGTCCTGTTCGTCGTCTCCGTTGAAGCCGCCCGCCACGCGGTCGGCCGGATCGCCGACATCACCGCGGACAAGCACATGGAAGGCGTGCGGATCACCCGCTGGCTGCTCTCGCCGCTGCCCACGTTCCTCCTGTGGCGGCGGATGAAGCTGTGGGAGATCCGGTCCTACGAGGAAGCGGTCCGCCTCGAGCAACACCGGCTCGTCTACGAGGCCCAGCTGCAGGCCCGCTTCGGGCGGCGCTGGCAACGCAAGGCACCGATCGAGTCATTGATGCCACTGCGGCTGGCGAAGTACGGCGTACCGCTCGCCGAGACCGCACCGCACGTCCTGGAGGAAGCCGGCATCGTCCTGAGCGCCGAGACCGTAGAGCGCGCCGACGACCGGGCCTCTGTCCACAAGCAGGACGGCGAGCATCAGCGCGCCTTGGAGGGCGGCGAGACCGCGGCCGCCGGGCACGCCGAAGAGGCGCGCACCGCCGAGCCTTCCCCTCGCGAGCCCGGCCCGCAGCCCGAGCAGCAGGACATCCCGGCGGTCGACTACTCCAATGCCTGCCGTGCTTACATCGAGCAGCACGGAGCTTTCCCCGGGGCCAGCCAGTTCGCTGCTTTCCTCGCCCAGTACGGGGTGACCGATCCGGTGTCCGGTGGTCCGCTCGCCGAGGAGCAGCTGGAGCCGGCGCTGGTCGAGCTGCGCCGGTCGATGGCCGAGCCGGTGACCGATGACCATTCGGCCGGACCGAGCCCGCCCGACGTGACCGATACCGCCGGTGACCGAGGCATCAGTCCCGTGACCGACGCCGGCCGTCAGGCCGCCGCGACGCATTCGTTCTTCGGCCCGGCCGCGCCGACTCCGGGGGAGTCACCCAAATTTGGATGGACTGGGAATGCGGAGCCGTACGCGCCCAAACCGGTGGCAAGTAACAGCGCGTCGTTGGGCCTTGGCCTTTGTGCGGAGTTCGGGTACCTCGCCGCCGGTGAGGGCGGCGAAGTCGGCGTGGCCCTGCTCAACGGCTTTGGGGTATGGCCTCGGTACTGGTGAGCTCTCGTATTCAACTGTCGCCAGTTCCCCGTGGAACCCAACCTGCCGGTGACCGTGTGTGATCCCCTGAGGCGTATCGGCTCCAGGTCCCGCCTGTCTCGCGAAGCAGGCGGGTGGTGGTCTTGTCGTGGTAGCCGAGAGCGTCCGCGACGACGGGAGCGGGCATCTCAAGGAGTTGTTGTCGGATGGCGGCACCGCGGGCTGCAGCCACTGGGACGCCGATCTCGTTGAGGAGTGCAGACAGGTGGTCGGGGCGGAAGGGCTGGCCCGCCCGGCCTCCGGGGAACAGCCAGGGGGATGCCGGATTGGTGGCGGTGTTCATGTGGTCGCGGTCGGTGATGTAGTTCAGCAGCAGGGAAGCGGCTGGCTCGGGGATGGGTGAGGCTGGCTCCCCGAGCCGGAGAAGTACTGCTTCTCCGGCGTGCACCACGTCGTCGACGGTGAGCCGGACGATCCGGGTGAGGGGCTGGGCGTAGAGGAGCACGATGACGCCAGCGACGCGGAGGTTCTTCGGTGTGTCCTGGTCGGTCAGCAGTCGGCCGAGGGCGTCCAGGCGTTCGTCTTCGCTCAGCGCGGCTCGTCGGGTGGCCTTCATCGCGGGTATGGAGAGGGAGCGTCGGCAATGGCGGCTCTGCATGGCCCAGTTGAGGAAGGCCCTCAAACAGTTGCGGCCGTGCTCACTGTTCTCGGCCCACCAGGCGTCGACGTCGATCTGGCCGCAGGAGGTGAGAGTGGTGTTCCGCTCGCCGAGCCACTGGAGGAAGGCGGTCGCGTACTTGATCTGCTCGGCGGCGAAGCGGCGGATGCTGGGTGTGATCTCCGATCGGCTCGTGCCCGCTGCCGGGGAAGGACGCGCCAGATCGCGAAGAGCCGGATGGTCTTGGCGTGTTCGGGATCGGCGATATCGGCCAGATGACCGGGCAGCCAGCGCTGGAAGGAGCAGATGTACTTGTCGACGGCGGGCAGGACTCCGCTGGCCATCAGGAGTTCTTCCAGGTGAGCGGCTGACCTCCAGGGCTGGAGCTCGTGGAAGGCGTCGTGGGTCAGCGGGATCTGCCCGAGGCCGAGCTGCCGCAGCCGCTCAGAGGCGTTTCCCGGCTGATCGTGGCGTAGGGCCAGCCAGGCCAGCCCGCTGCTGGGCTTGTCCATCGCCACCAGCAGATTGAACAGCGGGGCCAGTTCGGGACGGACGCGGCCGGCGCCGTCGTCGAGGAGGACGGTGAGCCGGTCGGCGAGCGTGCAGCGTTCGCAGAGCCGCCCGCCCAGGAGTTTCCCTTCGAAGCCGCAGCGCGAACAGTCGAAGGTCTGGGAGAAGCCGGCGCAGGTCGTGCAGATCGGGGCGCCGTCGACGGGGTGGAGGCCGGGAAGGGACCGGCCCTGGCCGCATCCCGGGCAGATGCCCCGTGTTCGCACCGCGCGGTCCGAGCACGTCCGGCAGACGTATCCGTCGGGCCAGTGTCCGGCCTTGTGTTTGCGGCGTCCGCAGCGGCAGCACTCGGCCATGAACCAGCGTTCGTACTGCTCGTCGGTGGCGTAGGTCCGGCTCATGCGTCGGGCAGGATGCGGGCGGCGCGGGGCCGCAGTTTCGCAAGGTTCGCGGGCAGAGCCGGGATGTCGCCGGTGGCGGTCTTGCGGACCCCTGCGTTTTCGGCGGTGGTGGCCACCAGGTCGGCCGGGGTGCACGAGAGGATGTCGCAGAGCGCGGCCATGACCTGCAACGACAGCCGTTCCGGGGTGCCGGAGACCAGGCGGTGGACTTGCGAGGCGGACAGGTCGATCCCGCGTTCGCGCAGCAGCGGGACCAGCTCGGTGGCCGTGAAGACTTGGTGCTTGGCCATCAACTCGCGCAGCCGCCAGGTGTAGCCGACCTTGCGCTTCATGCGTTCCTCCCGCTCCGGCCCTGAAGGGCCGCGGCGATGGTGGTGTCCAGGTGTCGGCGCAGGGTGCGGGTGCGGAAGTCCGAGGACACGCAGGTGTAGATGGAGGTGGTGCTGGCGTGCTCGTGACCGACCTGCTCCTGGACGAAGCGTGGGTCCCAGCCGTCTTCGATCAGGTGGGTGACGTAGGACCTTCGCAGCGAGTGGAAGTCCAGTCCGTCGTCCAGGCCGAGGGCCTCGCGGTAGGCCTTGAAACGGGAGTTGATCCGCTGGCAGCCGATCCGCAGGCCCCGTTCGGACGGCCAGGCGGCCGGATTGCCGTCGGTCCCGAACTGGGGCCGGACTTCGGTGAACCACTCGTCCAGGACGTCAGGGGTCCAGTCGAACACGGTCAGTACTCCGCGGCGCTTGGGCGGCGAGCCCTTCTTGGCCTTGCCGAACCGGACCTGGCACCGGCCGTACTCGCCGAACTCTGTGCCGTGCGGTTCCGGCCGAAGTCAGCGGCGTCAAGCATCCGTGTCTCGTTGCGTCGGGTTCCGTAGGCGTAGGCGGTCTTGAATACGGTGGCGTCGCGGAACGCGGGCAGCCAGCCCTTGCGGCCCAGCGAGCGGATGCGGGCGACCTCGTCGTCGCAGTGGACGAAGAAGGCGTGCAGTTCAGCCTTGGTGAACGCCCGCTTCTTCGGGTCGGACTCGTAGTCTTGGACGTGCACCGCGGTGTTCCACTCGTGCACCACCTGGACGGGGTGAGTGCCGAAGCGTTCCTCGCAGGTAGCGGTCCATTCATAGAGGGGATCGGTCACGAAGTGGCAGAACGACCGGACCGCCTCGGAGTACGACCGGATCGTCGAGCGCTTCAGATCGCGCAGTGAGCGCAGGTCGCCGAGCCACTCCTCGACCATCGCCGGCGTCCAGTTCCACGGGTAGGTGTTCACGTACGCGGTGAACGCCTTCACCGTGTTCTCCCGGCCTTCCACGGTCGTGCGGGCCAGGTTCCGTGCCAGCTGCTGATTCGCGAACCCGGTCAGCATCGCCGTGAAGACCTGTTCCTCCGGCCGCAGCAATGCGATCCCATCGACCAGGAGCAGTCTCGCCGCCCCCGGCACCGACCCGTTGAGGCCCATCGTTCGGCCACCCTCCGTCACTCGCGTTGGATGCGAGAAAACCGCATCCGATGCGAGTCGGCGGATGATCCGCAGGTCATCCAGCCGTACGAGTGACATGGCTGGCGATCACATGCCGCGGCCCGCTATCGTCGCTTGCCGCCTCCGGGCTTTAACCTCCCTGGTCACGCAGGAGAATCCGGCGCGTGCCGAGATCGAATCGCAGACCGTCGCGAGTTCGCATCTAATGCAATAGGCGGCGCTTTGAACACTGGAACAGCCGTTGGTGCTAAGGGATCGATCTTGAGCTGATGACCGCAGTGGTCACCGGCCCTGCCTGAGGAGGCCGGTCTGGTATACCCGTGTCGGCCTCCCCGAGCTCCTCATCTGCTGTCGTCGGCGACACAGACTGCGTAGACGGTGAAGGGCTGCGTGCTGGACACCTTGTTACCCGAGCTGCCGTCGTCATCGGGGGACTCGGTACCCGAAGCTTCTGCGTGCGTGATCTCGACGGTCCAACCAGTGCCGTTGGAGGAGGGGTAGCTTCCGCGGACCACATCACCTGGCCCCAGGGCGGGGGCGTGGTAGCCGCCGCCGATGATGACGTACCCCTTCGGAGCTTTGGCTTCGATCTTGTCGCGGCCTTCGGCTGTGACGATCTTTTGCCTTAGGCCGGATTGGTGCTCGCCACCAAATTGGATGTGCGGCATCTTCTCCTTAAAGTTGACCAAGGCCGTTCCTTTCGTGGGCGTGGATCTCCATGTCCATACGGGGCCCGGAAGAGACCCACCGTGGGGTGAGTGACGCGGTGCGCGCCTACAACGCTGAGGAGGTACCCGTTGGGGGCCGACGTCCCCCGCGGTTCACTCCTACGCGGGTGTATGAACGATTCGCCGACCGCCGTGTGCACCGCGCAGCAAAGGCCGCTGGCCTTAAGGGAACATTGGTCCAGTAGTCCTCAGTGAGAACGATCATGTTCGCGTGATGGGCGCCGTGGCGGTGCGCGGCCCGGGAGTTCACCAGCCAGCAGGGCGGCGAAGCCATCATGGGCCTGTTCGACGGCCTCGGGGTACGCTGCGCCCTTGGCCGTGCTCGGCAGTCCCTGAGCCCCGTTATGTTTTTCGCGGTCCTGCAAGAGGGCCGCTGGCCTCCGGGCCCGGCATGACTTTTGCCCCCTGTCGATCGGATGACCTGGGGGGTGGTGTCACCGGGCCCGAGGGGTGCCGTCGGAGACGCTGATGAGAGGTCCGACCACCGCCTGGCCGGGCGCAATGCCCGGCGTTCGCGGACGGCAGGTCTGCATAACGTGGATGCGCGAGAACGGCCCCGACACCCAGGCCGGCACGGTATCGAGTGAGTGGGGGCACGGTGATCGACACCAGCAGCGTGGGCGTCTTCCTCGGTCTGGACGTCGGCAAGAGCACGCACCATGGGCACGGGCTCACCCCGGCCGGCAAGAAGGTCTTCGACAAGCCGCTGCCCAACAGCGAGCCGAAACTACGGGCCGTCTTCGAGAAACTGGCCGCGAAGTTCGGCACCGTCCTCGTCGTCGTGGACCAGCCCGCTTCCGTCGGCGCCCTGCCGCTGACCGTCGCCCGCGACGCGGGCTGCCAGGTCGCTTACCTGCCCGGACTGGCCATGCGACGGATCGCCGACCTCTACCCGGGCGAGGCGAAAACCGACGCGAAGGACGCGGCCGTGATCGCGGACGCCGCCCGCACGATGCCGCACACCCTGCGCTCCCTGGAGCTGACCGACGAGATCACCGCCGAGCTCACCGTCCTCGTGGGCTTCGATCAGGACCTCGCCGCGGAGGCCACCCGCACCTCCAACCGGATACGGGGCCTGCTCACCCAGTTCCACCCCAGCCTGGAGCGCGTCCTCGGCCCCCGACTCGACCACCAGGCCGTCACCTGGCTGCTCGAACGCTACGGCTCCCCGGCCGCGCTGCGGAAAGCCGGCCGCCGCAGACTCGTCGAGCTGATCCGCCCCAAGGCCCCGCGCATGGCCACCCGGCTCGTCGACGACGTCTTCGACGCCCTCGACGAACAGACCGTCGTCGTTCCGGGCACCGGCACCCTCGACGTGGTCATCCCGTCCCTGGCCCGCTCGCTCGCGGCCGTCCACGAACAACGCCGGATCCTGGAAGGCCAGATCAGCGAACTGCTGGAGGCCCACCCTCTTTCCCAGGTCCTGACGTCGCTGCCCGGAGTCGGCGTCAGGACCGCCGCCGTCCTGCTGGTCACCGTCGGCGACGGCACCAGCTTCCCCACCGCCGCCCACCTCGCCTCCTACGCCGGTCTTGCTCCGGCCACGAAGCAGTCGGGCACCTCGATCCACGGCGAACACGCACCACGGGGCGGGAACCGTCAGCTCAAACGCGCGATGTTCCTGTCCGCGTTCGCCGCCCTGCACGACCCCGCCTCCCGCGGCTACTACGACCGGTGCCGAGCCCGTGGCAAGACCCACACCCAGGCCCTTCTCCGCCTGGCCCGGCACCGCATCAGCGTCCTGTTCGCCATGCTCCGCGACGGAACCTTCTACGAGGCACGCGGCCCCGAAACGGCCCACGCATGACCACCTCGACTTTGACGAAGGACATAGAGGCACCCCCTCACTCTCCCTGACCGAGCGTCACTCTCATCACAGGGAACTACTTGTCACTTCGCCGTAGCTTCGGGAGAACCGAACGCGCCCCGGACCTCCACCCGGTGCCGCTTGATCGCCCGCCCCGCCAGTCGTACGCGGCCCACTCCTCCGCAGCCCACCCCCTTCGCCAGACGCTCCAAGGCGCTGAAGGGGGATCAAGGTATCGTCACTCCGCACCGATATGAGGGCCCCGAGATTCCGTGACCGGTCGTGGCAGGGCCCAGGCGCGCGCGTGCGAGCTCCGGGGATGAGCACCATGCGCCGCCCGTTGGGCACCGGCCCGAGCACCAGGAGCACGTCCACGACAACGGCCGCGCCCCAGCTGCTGCCCGTCGAACGCGTCGAGCAGACCCGGCTCCTGGGCGATCCGGGCCACGGCGACGTCGTCGAGCAGCGGGGCCGGCGGACCCTCGGAGGGGGCATCGAGCGGACGCCGGACGACCCCGGCCGGAGCAAGTTGGTGCCGAAGTAGTACTTCGGCGGGGCACCCGGGCGCGAGCAAGTTGGTGCGGAAGGGGAGCCTTCCGGGTCAGACCGAGGGCGACCCGACATCTCGTGCACTCCGTTCCGTCCGCAACAGTACTCCCCGCGGAGTGACGCGGCGCCCGCCTGCATGCCGTTGGCAGGACCCGCCTCCTCCAGGTGGCGTTCACGTTCGAGATCGCGGCGCACGTCAGCGGGGCACAGCCCGCCCTACTCGGGCCGGTAGCCGTCCTGCCCCGCCTGCGTGGACCTCTGTGCCGCACAACGAGCACGGCCAGGCCAGACGGCCCAGACGGCTTTCAGCTGTCCCGGCACTGGTCGCGGGCGATGTCGTCGGACTTCGTGCGGGTGTTGGTCAGCGCGTCGGTCAGGCGCCGCCACTCGGAGCGACCGAAGCGCCACCAGATCGCCCCATGCGGGCCCTTGGCGCGCAGGTGCTCGAGATCTCTCGCACGCTGCGGCGGCGCACCGGCAGGGAATGGGCGAGATCGACCGGCTTACCGGCGAGATCGCCACGGTGGCCCAGGCAACACTGCGGGAGGTGGCCGCAGTGGAGCGCAACGCCTGCCGGGCACTGGGCAAACGGCCGTCAGGACAGCTCACGCACCTGATGGGTGAGCTGGCCGAGAGCGTGGCAGCACCCGCTGACTGCTGGAGCAGACCGCCTTGCGGCTGACCGGCATCCGCGCAATCCCCGACCGACTGGTTTCGCTGGCCGATCCGGACGCCCGACCGATCCGCAAGGGTAAGTAAGCCCCAGCACCCTGCCCAGTTCGGTTACACCGCGCTGGTGGCCGAGGACGAACGCGGTTTCGTCGACCACCAGCTCCAGAGCGGGAACCCACCCGACGCACCTCCGCTGGTGCCCTCGGCGGGACGCGCCACCAGGCTGACCGGCTGGCCGTCCGGCACGGTCATCGCCGAACCGCGGCTTCAGCACCGCGGCCAACGACCTGGCACTCGCCGAACTCTGCGTCCAGCGGATCGGCCTTCAACGAGCCGGCAAGCCCGGAAAGACACGCCGCGAATACGAACGCAGCCGCTCATTCCGACGGATGCGCAACCGGAGAGTCGGCATCGAGGCCCGCTCAGTCACCTCAAACGCACCTTCGGGCCGCACCCGCCTGCGCCGCCTGGTGGGTGCGCAGACCTGGACCGGCCTCGGGATCTTTACCCATCTCCTGTGGGTGGGCCGTGTCATCAGGGACAAGTAGCTAGCCTGCACCGAACCGTCCCGACCCCGGCCAGGACGGTTCGGTGCACGGGCCGAAGACCGGAGGCTCGCGCCCGCAACGACGTGGGCAAACGGCCAGACGACCCGAGGCATCGTCGAACGCAACCGCCTCAGAGGTTAGAGGTAAGCCAAAACCTCTTTCAGGTTGGCAGGCAGACCGCGTAAACAATCAGAGTGTTGGGGATAGTAGACCACCCGGCCGCCTCCCATCCTTTACCATTCGGCCGGCTCCGATGAATCGCTACGCTGGTGGGGGTGCCATTTACCATATACCCACCACCCCCTGTAACCGTGGTATTGGCTGGGCACAGGACGGTGTTACCGACGCTGGTGAGCGGAGGCACGGGAGACGTTGTCGACACCACCTGCGTCCCCGTGATCGTCGCGGCGGCTCCGGTCGGTCCCGTCGGTCCCGTGGGTCCGGTCGCACCGTCCAGACCGGCGGCTACGGTCGGTCCCGTGGGTCCGGTGGGTCCGGTCGGGCAATGCCTCCAGGCGCCGTCCCGGTCGTCCCCGGCGATCAGCGGCCAGTCGACGGCGATCTTGGGCGGGCCCGGCAGATGGCACTTATCTCCATCCCAAGGGCTCCCTGGACTTCGCTTTGCAGCTTCGCTCTCCGCGGCGAACGCGGGACTGGACGATCCTGCCAGTACAAGGGCGAGCGAGATCACAGCTTTAGCGACAAACGCTCTGTTCCGTCGAGGGATTGGCCCACACATAGAATTCGACCGGGCGTCAGAGGTCATTACGCTCCTAGTTATCTAAGCGCAAGGTCAAGCAGTCGGTTTTGGAAGGCTTCGTTAGCTACTCCAGGCTGAATTTCACGAAAGCTACCTGGAGTCAATAAGATGTGCCAACCCTTACTGCATGCACTTTTCTGCACACTAAACGACCTCGTGGGTGATTAGCGTGAGGTCGTGCTGGGGTAGCGGCTGGTGTTGTGATCACGTCTGTGCGGCGGGCAGTGCGAGTGTTTTGTTGT
>NZ_JBEXRZ010000155.1:0-16459 GCF_040613325.1 Streptomyces sp. NPDC006283
GACGGGGAACGTCTACCCGCTGGTGTCCGTGGGCTCCGGCGGCTGCAACGAACAGGAGCCGGTGGGACCGGTGGGCGAGTACGCCGAGCCGCGCGATACGGCGCTGCTCGGCGGCGGGCAGCAAGGCGGTGGCGCCCTCCGGGACGGGGTCGACGAGGGACAGCTGGCCGATGTCGTGCATCAGCGCCGCGTACTCCAGCACGGTCAGTTCGGGGCCGGACAAGCCCATGTCGCGTCCGACGGCCGTGCTGAGCGCCGCGACCCGGTGGGCGTGGCCCGGCCGGGTGTAGCCGGCGACCTCGGTCGCGCGGGCCAAGGAGGCGATGGTCTGCCCGTAGGTGGTGCGCACGGCCGTGTACCGCCGGAACGACAGCTGGGTGAGGAGCAGCGGAACGCAGAACACGGGCAGCGCCCACAGGCCGGCGACGGCCACGGCGAGGGCCATGACGGCGCCCGTCGCGCAGACGGCGGACCCGATCCCCAGCAGTGCCCGCAGTTCGTCGCGGAGCAGCGGCCCGAACGGGACGGCAGCGCCACCGGCTCGTCCGGGGCCGGGCAGCGTACGGGCGCGCAGCATCGCGGCGGCCAGTACGGCGTCGCACAGGGCGGTCAGCACGAGCAGGACCAGCAGGAAGAGCGCGTAGTACGGTCCGTGTCCCAGCCGGAGGTCCAACGCGCCGGAAATGTACATCGGTTGGAAGCACACGGCGGCGAAGGCGACGGTCAGCACCCGCCGCGCCACATGATCGAGTGCGGGGCCCTGCCCGCGGGCGACGTTCGGCACGGCGCCGACGAGTGCCGCGGCGACGACGACGGCCACGACCTGAAAGGCGCCGTGCCCCGTCGGCTCCCCGGCGCACTCGCCGAGCAGGGCGTACGCGAGCGCGCCCGCGGCGCCGAGCGGAGCGGGCTCCCGCACACCGGGACCTTCGAGCACAGGAGGCTCCCCCGTCCTCGGCACGGCCTCCCACCGGGCGAGCTCCCCAAGTGCGATGAACCCACCGAAGGCGAGGGCGTTCCCCGGCTGCACCAGTCCGTGGACGACGACCCAGACGAGAGCGGACGCCGTCACGACGACCGCGGCGGCGCGGACGGCGTGCACGACACCCGCGGAACGGCGCCCCTGGACGCTGTTCACGCGCTGCCGCGGGCCCGGCGGCCGCTCAGCCTGTCCGTAACTGATGCGAAGCCCCTGTCCCCGGTGTCCCCGGCAGCCGGGACGGGCCCACCGGCACCGCCGCCTCGTCCGACATCACCGATGTCTGCCACCCGTGCCGCTCAAGCGCCCGCACAAGGGCCCGCACCATCCGCGGATCGAACTGCGTGCCCGCGCACCGCTCCAACTCTTCGAGCGCGACGGCCACCGGCCGCGCGCGCCGGTAGCAACGCGTGGACGTCATCGCGTCGAACGCGTCCGCGACCGCCACCACACGCGCGAATTCGGGGATCTGGCTCCCGACGAGACCGTACGGATAGCCGCTGCCGTCCATCCGCTCGTGGTGGTGCAGGATCGCGGCGCGCGCCTCCCCGAGAAAGCCGATACCGCGCACCATCTCGTGCCCGTACTCCGGATGCAGTTCGATCACCCGCCGCTCCTCCGGTGTCAGCGGCCCCTCCTTGCGCAGCACCCTCGTCGGAACGCCGAGCTTGCCCACGTCGTGCAGGATCCCGGCGAACCGGACGACCTCCAGGCGCTCTTCCTCCATGCGGAGCTCCCGGGCGATCAGCACCGAGGCCCGCCCGACCCGTTCGCTGTGCCCGCGTGTGTACCGGTCCTTGATGTCGACGGCCTGCACCAGCGCCCGGATCGTCGCCTGGTGGGCGGCGCGCTCACGGTGGTACTGGGCGAAGATCCAGCAGGAGATGTACATGGGCAGCAGCACGAAGAGGGCCGACAGCGGCCCGTACGGGCTGCCCCACAGCACCGCCATCATCAGCCCGGCGAGCCCGTGCACACAGTGCGGGGCCGACGACGCGAGCGAGAGCCCCCGCCATGCACCGCGCCACGGAACCCGTTCCGCCGTCGCGCGGATTCCGCCGTCGAGGAGGGTCAGCAGCAGACAGAAGGCGAGCGCACCGGCCAACGCCGGCACCAGTGCGTAGGGGAAGTCCGGTGCCCTCGGGACCCGTTCACCGCCGAGCAGCTGATACGCATGGGCGGCCGCCCATGTCGCGAGCGCGAGCTGCGCCGCTCGCCAGATCCGCCGGGCAGAGGCCGCCGGGCCGTCCACCTGTCCGAGCAGCGCGCCGGGCAGGGGCACCAGCGCGGCTGCCGCAGGCGGCAGCAGAAAGGCCGCGGCGAGCAGCACCGGGAAGAACGTGCCCGCCCCTACAGGGACGGAGTCGCCGGGATGGCGCCGGCGCGCGGGGAGCTCGCACCCGGCGTACAGGCCCGTGAGCAGCAGGACCCTGCCCCACGGCGGCGCGGCGGCGGAACCCGTCGACACGAGCGGGGACATGGCGGCGACGGCGCACAGGACCGCGGCGGCGATGCAGGCGCGCGCTGCCCTCGGTATGCCAGTCACTGCCCCGCACCCTCCTCAGCGCCCTCCTCGAAGCAGCGCAACGCTAGCGAGTCGGAGCGTCACGGGAGGCGGTACACCGAGCATTCGCACGTTCGGGTGACGGCGAGCGCGATTGAACGGCGGGCGAACGCAGAAGGTGCGCCGCGGTTGCCGCGGCGCACCGTGTGCGCGTGTATGTGCCGGCGCCTACTCCTGGGCGGTCGCCACATCGCTGTCGGGCACGGCCTGACCCGACCGGATCAGGTCGATGCGCCCCATGACCTTGGCCCGCAGGTCGCTGGGCACGTCGTCCTGCCCGCAGCACCGCTTGACCAGCTTCTTCACGGCCTGCTCCAGGCCGTACTTCTCCAGGCACGGGGAGCACTCCTCGAAGTGCACCTCGAACTTCGTGCAGTCGCTGTCGGGCATCTCATGGTCGAGAAACTCGTAGAGATGGTCCAGGACCTCTGAGCAGTCCGTCTCGTGCGGCTCTCCGCAGCTCATGAGCCCGAGCCTTTCGCGTCGTTCGACTCCCCCGCACCGGCCGGGACGAGCCCGCGCTCGCGGGCGTAGTCCTCGAGCATTCCGCGCAGTTGGCGGCGGCCACGGTGCAGGCGGGACATCACCGTACCGATGGGTGTTCCCATGATGTCCGCGATCTCCTTGTACGCAAAGCCCTCTACGTCGGCAAGATAAACCGCGATCCGGAACTCCTCGGGGATCGCCTGCAGCGCTTCCTTGACGTCCGAATCCGGCAGATGGTCAAGGGCCTGCGACTCGGCGGAACGCAACCCCGTCGACATGTGCGACTCGGCGCGCGCGAGCTGCCAGTCCTCGATCTCCTCCGCGGCGCTGCGCTGTGGTTCGCGCTGCTTCTTGCGGTAGGAGTTGATGAACGTGTTCGTGAGAATCCGGTACATCCACGCCTTGAGGTTGGTCCCCTCACGGAACTGGTGGAAGGACCCGTACGCCTTCGCGTACGTCTCCTGCACAAGATCCTCGGCATCGGCGGGATTGCGCGTCATGCGCAGTGCGGCCGAGTACATCTGGTCCAGATAGCCGAGAGCGTCCCGCTCGAAGCGGGCATTGCGCTCGGCAGTCGTCTCCTCGGACTTCTGCGCCTGACCGTCGTCGGTCCCTGCGTCGGTCCCAGTGACCGGACCCACCTCCTCCAACGCTGTGGTGGGGCCGAATGCGGACCCACTCGAATCGGAGAATAGTCGACCTTGGTGGCCCGGGCGCTGCCGATTCACATCAGCCGCCGCCGAAGCCGCCCCGGTCTTGCCCGACGACAGCACCGTCCACTCGAGCTCCGTGCTGCGCTCGGCTGTCGGGCAGAAGGTCGTACCCATGCGGCGGACTCCCTACTCACGCTCCGTACTGACATCCGCCACAACAGCCGGGGCACGGGTGTCATTCCCGTAGCGTCCGTGTCCACTGCGTCACAGCGTCCGTGATCGTGCGGAGCGTCTCGGCCTCCTCGATCCCGGCCCGCTTGGGCACGGCGAAACCGTGATCCCCGTACGGCACTTCCACGAGCTCGTACGCCCCTTCGGGGAACTCCTCCGGCTTGCCGAACGGATCGGCCCCGCCCTGGACGACCAGCGTCGGCACACCCGCACCGAGGAGCTCGTCCGCGCGGGACTTCTCCGGCCGGCCGGGCGGGTGCAGCGGGAAGCTCAGCGCGAGCACGCCCGCGGCGCCGAGCTCTACGGCGGTCCGGCAGGCCACCCGGGCGCCGGCGCTGCGTCCGCCGGCGACGACGGGCAGCCCCTTCTTCGCGAGCGCCGGCCAGAGGTCCCGCCACCCGGCGTCCAGGGTCTTCGGCGCCGGGGCGAGCTTCTTGCCGGCAACGCGCCACGGCTGCTCGACGAGCGCGACGGTGACGCCGTCCCCCGGCAGCGCGGCGGCGATCGCCTGCAGGTCCCGTGCCTCGATCCCGCCACCGGCGCCGTGGCCGAGCGCGAGCACAAGGCGGGCGTCGCCGGCCACGAGCCAGGTGATCCGAGCCTCTTGGCCGCCGACAGCGACGATCTCTCTCCGCTCCATCCGGACATTCTCTCCCGGCGGGGGAGCGGCTGCGCGGGGCGTCCGCCTGTGGTCTTTCGTTTGGTCGGGCCGGATCAGTGTTTCGTTTCGTCGGGCCGGATCAGTGTGCGGCCCCCTCACCCGCAGGCGCGCTTCCTCTCAGAACAGCGTCGCTTCCTCCGGCCCGGCCAGCTCCTCCAGCAGCTCCGGACCGTTGTTGCGCACGTTGCTCACCGCCGTCGTCACCGCGTAGGCCCGCATCAGCCCGCCCGGCGGCGGCTCCAGCAGCGACCGGAGCTGGTCGGGGTCGGTCCGGGACGGGTCCAGCCACGCGTCCCACCGGTCCTGCGTCAGCATCAGCGGCATCCGCGGATGAATGTCCGACAGCGACCGCGGCCCCTCCGCCGGCGCCACTCCCAGCGGTCCCGCCTCCGCCTCCGTCGTGATCACGGAGCAGGTCGCCCACCACGCCTGCGGATGGTCGTCCGGCAGAGTCCGGTCGCGCCAGAACTCGTAGAGGCCCGCCATCGCGAAGACCGACCCGTCCGAGGGCGTGACGAAGTACGGCTGCTTCCTCGGCCGCTTCTTCTTCCCCTCGACCTCGAGCTCGCGCTCTCCCTGACCGGTCACCCACTCGTAATAGCCGTCGGCAGGAAGGATGCAGCGCCGGGAGACGAAGGGTGTGCGGAACGACGGCTTCTCGTGCACCGTCTCGGCCCGCGCGTTGATCATCCGTGCCGCGCCCTCCGGCGACTTCGCCCAGGACGGCACGAGTCCCCACTTCAGCGTGCGCAGCTGGCGAACCGGACGGCGGTCGGCGGCGTCCTTAACAGGGCGTTCGAGAACCGCGTAGACCTCTTTTGTGGGGGCCACGTTCCAGTCGGGCGCCAGCGTCTCCTCGGGCTCCCATTTCTCGACCTCGAAGAGCCCCACGAGGTCCTCGGGCCTACGACTCGCTGCATACCGTCCGCACATAGGTGCCAGACTGCCACTTCCGTACGCCGTCCGAGGGAGCCGCCCGCGAAATGGTCACCACACACGCCGCCGCAGCGAATGCGCCGCTCACCGACCTGTGGGACCGCGTCTTCGGCACACAGAGCGCCCCGGAGCCGTGGCTCGTCGCCGTCACAGGTCTCGTCGCGCTCGCCGCCGTCATGCCCAACGTGCTGTGGCGGCTGACGCGGAACGCGGTCACGATCGCCCACGAGGGCGGCCACGGACTCGTGGCGCTGGTCACGGGCCGCAAGCTGCAGAGCATCCGGCTGCACTCCGACACCAGCGGTCTGACCGTCAGCCGCGGCAAGCCGACCGGCATCGGGATGATCCTGACCGCCACCGCGGGCTACACCGCCGCCCCGCTGCTCGGCCTCGGAGGCGCCTGGCTGCTGGCCGCGCACCACATCACGCTGCTGCTGTGGCTGGCGACCGCGCTGCTGCTCGCGCTTCTGGTGATGGTGCGCAACGCGTACGGGGTGCTGACCGTGACCGTCACCGGCGCGGCGTTCCTGCTGGTGTCGTGGCTGACGTCACCCGGCGTGCAGTCCGTCTTCGCATACACAGCGGTGTGGTTCATGCTGCTCGGCGGCGTACGGCCGGTCTTCGAGCTCCAGTCCAAGCGGCGGCACGGCGGCGCCCCCGACTCGGACGCCGACCAGCTCGCCAGGCTCACTCATGTGCCGCCGGCGATCTGGCTCTTCTTCTTTCACGCGGTCGCGCTCTGCTCGCTGATCGGCGGCGGCCGCTGGCTGCTCGGTCTGTGAGACGGGGCCGCCCGCCGTCGAGCCCTGCGCCCTACCACGCCGCCGTTACGCCCCGGTTTCCCCATATCTGATCAAGATCTGCGCTCGCCCCGAGCCACTAAAGTGATGGCCATGACCGAAAGCGCCGTGCACCCCGCCCTCTGGCCCGCCCCTCTCGCGACCGGAGCCGTCGAAGCGACGGTCACCGTGCCCGGTTCGAAATCAGTGACCAACCGCGCTCTGGTACTGGCCGCGCTCGCCGCGGAGCCGGGCTGGCTGCGCCGTCCGCTGCGCTCACGCGACACCCTGCTGATGTCCGCCGCCCTGCAGGCGATGGGCGTGGGCATCGAGGAGACCGTCTCGTCCAGCACCACCGGCGGCACCGACGACGGCAAAGCCGTCGCCGCGGCGGGCGAGGCCTGGCGTGTCATCCCCTCCGGCCTGCACGGGCCGGCCACCGTCGACGTCGGCAACGCGGGTACGGTCATGCGCTTCCTGCCGCCCGTCGCCGCCCTCGCGGACGGCCCGATCCGCTTCGACGGCGACCCGCGTTCCTACGAGCGCCCCCTGCACGGTGTCATCGACGCGCTGCGCACCCTCGGCGCCCGGATCGACGACGACGGCCGCGGCTCGCTGCCGATGACCGTGCACGGCGGCGGCGCCCTGGAGGGGGGGCCGGTGCGCATCGACGCCTCGTCGTCGTCCCAGTTCGTCTCCGCCCTGCTGCTCTCCGCGCCTCGCTTCAACCAGGGCGTCGAGGTCCGGCACGTCGGCGGCCGGCTGCCCTCCATGCCCCACATCCGGATGACCGTCGACATGCTGCGCGCCGTGGGCGCCCAGGTCGACGAGCCGGAGACCGGCGGCGAGCCGGACGTCTGGCGCGTGTCGCACAGCGCGCTGCTCGGCCGTGACCTGACGATCGAGCCCGACCTGTCCAACGCCCAGCCGTTCCTGGCGGCGGCGCTGGTGACGGGCGGCCGGGTGACGATCCCCGACTGGCCCGAGCGGACCACCCAGCCCGGTGACGCGCTGCGCGAGATCTTCACCGAGATGGGCGGTTCCTGCGAACTGACGACGACGCCCAACGGCACGGCGCTGGTCTTCACCGGCAGCGGCCGCATCCGCGGCATCGACGTCGACCTCGGCGAGGTCGGCGAGCTGACCCCAGGCATCGCGGCCGTCGCGGCGCTCGCCGACTCCCCCTCGACGCTGCGTGGCGTGGCGCATCTGCGGCTTCACGAGACGGACCGGCTGGCGGCTCTCACCAAAGAGATCAACGAGCTCGGCGGCGATGTCACCGAGACGGAGGACGGACTGCACATCCGCCCGCGCCCCCTGCACGGCGGCGTCTTCCGCACCTACGACGACCACCGGATGGCGACGGCAGGCTCGGTCATCGGGCTCGCGGTGCCGGACGTCCAGATCGAGAACGTGGCGACGACGGCCAAGACCTTGCCCGACTTCCCGCAGATGTGGGCCGAAATGCTCGGGGCCTGACGTCATGCGCCGCTACGGCAAGCACACCGACGAGGACGACATCCGGTCCCGCCCCAACCGCAAGGGCAACCGGCCCCGGACCAACATCCGCCCCAAGCACGAGGACGCCTTGGAGGGCATGGTCCTCACCGTCGACCGCGGCCGGCTGACCTGCCTCGTCGAGGACCGGGTGATCACCGCGATGAAGGCCCGTGAGCTGGGCCGCAAGGCGGCCGTCGTCGGGGACCGTGTCGGCATCGTCGGCGATCTCTCCGGCGACAAGGACACGCTGGCGCGGATCGTGCGCATCGAACCCCGGTCGTCGGTACTGCGCCGCACGGCCGACGACGACGACCCGTTCGAGCGTGTGGTCGTCGCCAACGCCGACCAGCTCGCCATCGTCACCGCACTCGCCGATCCCGAGCCGCGCCCGCGCCTGGTCGACCGCTGTCTGGTGGCCGCGTACGACGGCGGGCTCGAGCCGCTCCTCGTCCTGACCAAGTCGGACCTGGCCTCGCCCGACGAGCTGCTGGAGATGTACGGGGCGCTCGGTGTCCCCCATGTGGTGACCACGCGCGAGGAGTTCGTCGACGGTCTTGCCGCGGACCGCGTCCGGGAGCATCTGGTGGGGCGGACGACCGCCTTCGTCGGGCACTCGGGAGTCGGCAAGACGACCCTGGTCAACGCCTTGGTCCCCGAGGAGCGGCGACGGACCACCGGTCTCGTCAACGCTGTCACGGGACGCGGCCGGCACACCACGACCTCAGCGCTCGCCCTTCCGCTCGCCGACAAGCAGGGGGGCTGGGTGATCGACACCCCGGGCGTGCGCTCCTTCGGCCTGCACCATGTCGACCCGTCCCGGGTCATCAACGCGTTCCCGGACCTGGTGCCCGGCACGGAGGGCTGTCCGCGCGCCTGCAGTCACGACGAGCAGGACTGCGCCCTCGACGCGTGGGTGGCCGAAGGGCACGCCGATCCGGCGCGGCTCTACTCACTGCGGCGGCTGCTCGCCACCCGCGAGCGACGCGAAGGCGACTGAGTCATCCACGTTTGCCGTGGGCGACAGCTGGTAAGTGCATAATCGCACCAAGTCGGACGAGCAGTTCCGGACCGATCCACGACCGGACCGAGCAGTCCCGGACCGAGCAGTCATCGACGACGTGGGAGGCCCCGGACCAATGGCGTGGCTGCTGGTGGTGGTTGCCGGACTTCTCGAAACGGGCTTCGCGGTCTGCCTCAAGCTGTCGCACGGCTTCACGAGGCTGTGGCCCACGATCGCCTTCGCCGTTTTCGCCCTGGGCAGCTTCGGCCTGCTGACGCTGGCGCTGAAGAAGCTCGACGTGGGCCCGGCCTACGCGGTCTGGACCGGCATCGGCGCGGCCGGTACGGCGATCTACGGCATGGTATTCCTCGACGACCTCGTCTCCACCCTCAAGATCGTCTCGATCACGCTGGTGATCGTCGGCGTCATCGGTCTCCAGCTCTCGGGCTCGTCACACTGACCCGGTCGGCTCTCGGACGCGTCGCACTGACCCGGTCGGCTCCCGGAGGCGTCGCACCGACTCCGTCCGCTCCGGGGCCCGTCGCATCACCCCCGTCGCACACGGCCGCCCGCACCAGCTGCGCGACGCTCCCGCCGGCGGGTGCGACGACATAGGAGAGCGCCAGCCGCACCGCGAGTTCGCAGCGCTGCGGAAAGTCAGCCGGTTCGTCGGCCGCACGCCCGTCCCTGAGCCTTCGGCCCCGGCGCAGGCTCGCCAGCGACCTGTCCCGCACCGCGGCGACCAGCTCGGCCGGAAGCGGGGGTCGCGCGTCCGCTCGCCGCTGCGCCGGCACTCCGGAGAGTGCGGCCCCGCTGCGTACCGGCTTCGGTACCGGCAGCTGCTCCTCCCAGCAGCCGGTGAGCAAGGCGCGCAGCACGGGCCTCGCCCGCGCCTCGCCGACGGTCCATTCGGCGACGGACACGAGCCGCTCACCGGCCCCGGCGCTCTGCCCGAGGAGCCGTTCCACGCCACGCAGGTACGAGTCGGCCTCGCGGCGCACGAGGGCGCGGGCGAGGCCGTCCTTGCTGCCGAACTCGTTGTAGAGGGTCTGGCGGGAGACTTCGGCGGCGGAGGCGACGTCGACCATCCGCACCGCGGACCACGGCAGGTCGCGCAGTGCCGCGAAAGCGGCGTTCAGCAGTAACTCCCGCGCTGCAGGCATCGGCGCCTCCCCGGCAGAGCAACTCCCGTCACAGGGTTGACGGGTGGCCTTCCACTGTCAAGAGACACTGCAGGCGGTGGCAGGCAGCGGGAAGGCGTCCGCAGGGGCGCCACGGCCGCCCGGGAAAGGGACGGACCCTCCCCGATAGAGTGGCTGACATGCCCGACTACCACGATGATCTGCGCCTCGCCCACGTCCTCGCCGACGCCGCCGACGCCACCACCATGGAGCGGTTCAAGGCTCTGGACCTCAAGGTCGAGACCAAGCCGGACATGACTCCAGTGAGCGAGGCCGACAAGGCTGCGGAGGAGCTGATCCGCGGGCAGCTCCAGCGGGCACGGCCCCGCGACGCGATCCTCGGCGAGGAGTTCGGCATCGAGGGCACGGGTCCCCGCCGCTGGGTCGTCGACCCGATCGACGGCACCAAGAACTATGTGCGCGGTGTGCCGGTCTGGGCGACGCTGATCGCCCTGATGGAGGCCGGCGAGGGCGGCTACCAGCCGGTGGTGGGCGTGGTGTCGGCGCCGGCTCTCGGCCGGCGCTGGTGGGCCGCGAAGGGCGGCGGCGCGTACACCGGCCGGAGCCTGACCTCCGCGACGCGGCTGCAGGTGTCCAAGGTGGAGCGCATACAGGACGCCTCGTTCGCGTACTCGTCCCTGTCGGGCTGGGAGGCACAGGGCCGTCTCGACGGGTTCATGGACCTGACGCGGGCGGTCTGGCGCACCCGGGGCTACGGCGACTTCTGGCCCTACATGATGGTCGCCGAGGGATCGGTGGACATCTGCGCCGAGCCGGAGCTGTCGCTGTGGGACATGGCGGCGCCGGCGATCGTGGTGCAGGAGGCGGGCGGCTCGTTCACGGGCCTCGACGGACAGGACGGCCCGCACAGCGGTAATGCCGCGGCGTCGAACGGGCTGCTCCACCACGAGCTGCTGGGCTACCTCAACCAGCGTTACTAGTCGGCCGGACAGGCCGTACCGGGCGGCCGCGACCGGTCGCTCGAGACGGCGTACGCCGGGCGATCAGCGGGCGCGTGGGCGGGCCGAAGACGCCGCGCACGCCCCCTTGCCGCATTCCCCCCGTACTGCAACTCTGAGAGTCCCCCCACTTGTGAACTTGTGAATCGGTTCTCGAACGGCCGATCACCAAGGAGGTGGCTCCTTTCATGCTCGTCCGTGACGCCATGAGCACGGTGGTCCTCACCATCGGCCCCGCACACACGCTCCGCCAAGCGGCCCGGCTGATGGCCGCGCGCCGCGTGGGCGCGGCCGTGGTCCTCGACCCCGACTCGAGCCTCGGCATCCTCACCGAGCGCGACGTCCTCAACTCCCTGGGCCTTGGACAGGACCCCGATCTCGAGACCGCCGGCACCCACACCACCACCGACGTCGTCTTCGCCGCGCCTGCCTGGACCCTGGAGGAGGCGGCCGAGGCAATGGCGCACGGCGGCTTCCGCCATCTGATCGTGACGGACGGCGACGGCCCCATCGGCATCGTCTCCGTCCGCGACATCATCCGCTGCTGGGCCCCGGCCAGGCGCCACGCAGCCGCCTAGGCACCACTCTCCGCGTACGGCGCACGCTTGCCGCGCACGCGGAAGGGGCCGGATCCCGTGAGGAATCCGGCCCCTTCTTCTACGACAAGCGGGACCTTCAGCCGCGCAGGGCCTGGACCGCGGCTTCGAGCCGCTTGCCGAAGTCGCCGTCCGCCTGGCGGAAGTTGTTGATCGCCCGCTCGGCGATGTCGTCACGCGACACCTTGGCGATGAACTGCGAGAGGTTGCCGATCAGGCGCTCCTTCTCGTCCTCGGACATCAGGCGGTAGAGGTTGCCGGCCTGGACGAAGTCGTTGTCCTCGCCGTGCGCCGGAGCCGCGTGGTCGCCGGTCGCCCCGGAGACGGGAGTGGGCTGCCACAGCGGGCGGTCCGTCTGGTACGGGCCGCCGAAGCTGTTCGGCTCGTAGTTCTTCGTGCCCTTGTGACGGCCGTCGTACAGGAAGCCGTCGCGGGAGTTGGTGCGCGCCTCCGTGGCGTGGGGGCGGTTCACCGGCAGGTGGTCGGCGTTGATACCGACGCGGTAGCGGTGGGCGTCGCCGTACGCGAACAGACGGCCCTGGAGCATCTTGTCGGGCGAGGGGCCGATGCCCGGCACGAAGTGGGCGGGGCTGAAGATCGACTGCTCGACCTCGGCGAAGATGTTCTCCGGGTTGCGGTTGAGCTCCAGCTTGCCGATCTCGATGGGCGGGTAGTCCTCGTGCGGCCACACCTTGGTGAGGTCGAACGGGTTAAAGCGGTAGGTGGCCGCTTCCGCCGCCGGCATGATCTGCACCTGCACGGTCCAGGTCGGGAAGTCACCGCGCTCGATGGCCTCGCGCAGGTCGCGCTGGTGCGAGTCCGGGTCCACACCGGAGAGGCGGTTGGCCTCGTCGGTGGTGAGGTTCTTGATCCCCTGGTCGGTCTTGAAGTGGTACTTGACCCAGAAGACCTCGCCGGCCTCGTTGTTCCACTGGTACGTGTGGGAGCCGTAGCCGTTCATGTGCCGGTACGACGCGGGAATGCCGCGGTCACCGAACAGCCAGGTCACCTGGTGCGTGGACTCGGGCGACAGACCCCAGAAGTCCCAGACGTTGTCCGCTTCCTGCGAGCCTGTGTACGGGTCGCGCTTCTGGGTGTGGATGAAGTCCGGGAACTTGATGGCGTCCTTGATGAAGAACACCGGGGTGTTGTTGCCGACGAGGTCGTAGTTGCCCTCTTCGGTGTAGAACTTCAGCGCCCAGCCGCGCGGGTCACGGACGGCGTCCGCCGCGCCGAGGTTGCCGGCGACGGTGGAGAAGCGCAGGAACGTCTCCGTCTGCTTGCCGACCTCGGAGAGGAACGCGGCACGGGTCCACTGCGAGACGTCGCGGGTCAGCGTGAAGGTGCCGTAGGCGCCGGCACCGCGGGCATGGACGACACGCTCCGGGATGCGCTCCCGGTTGAAGTGCGCGAGCTTCTCGAGCAGCAACTGGTCCTGGACCAGCACCGGTCCGCCGACGCCCGCGGTCTCGCTGTTCTGGTTGTCGGCGACCGGAGCCCCGGCCTCCGTGGTGAGCGGTCCCTGCGTCACGTGCGCCTCCTGCGTCATGTACTGCCCAGTTGTCTTCTCCGGCACAGCCTGCCCTTGGCCTGCGCCGCACTCGATCCTACGATGGACTTTGTCTAAGTCAAGTGAACATCCAAAGTCACACCCGTTCGGGACTCGGTCCCACCACTGTTAGGCTGGTCCTCATGAGTGACCTGTTGGAACGACTTCGCGGACGCGGCTGGCGTATGACCGCACAGCGGCGTGTCGTGGCCGAGGTCCTCGACGGCGAGCATGTCCATCTGACCGCCGACGAGGTGCACGCTCGCGCGGTGACGAGGCTGCCCGAGATCTCCCGGGCGACCGTCTACAACACCTTGGGCGAGCTGGTCAGCCTCGGCGAGGTTCTCGAGGTGTCCACCGACCGTCGCGCCAAGCGGTACGACCCGAACGCGCACCAGCCGCACCAGCACTTGGTCTGCGCCCGCTGCGGCACGATCCGCGACGTGCACCCGGCGGGCAACCCGCTCGCCGACCTCCCGGACACGGAGCGCTTCGGCTTCACGATCTCGGACGTCGAGGTCACCTACCGCGGCACCTGCCCGAACTGCGCCGCGGCATAGCTCACAACATGAGGCGAGGCCCCCGATGCTCCGGCATCGGGGGCCTCGCCTCACGCCTCATGTGCGCCGGAGGGTCTTGACGTGCCCCGAGGGGTGCTTGAAATGCCCGAACCCGCTTGGCATGCCTGGCCGCACGAACGCCGAAGGCCCGGATCCTTGAGGATCCGGGCCTTCGGTTCAGTAGCGGGGACAGGATTTGAACCTGCGACCTCTGGGTTATGAGCCCAGCGAGCTACCGAGCTGCTCCACCCCGCGTCGGTGAACACAACATTACGGTACCCCGCCGACCAGCGCAAATCGCTAAGCAGTGAGCTCCTGGAGCAGAGCCTCCCGCAGCCGCGCCGCCCGCTCCGTCACCTCGGCCGGCCCCAGCTCGACGGCCCTGGTGCACCAGCGCTGCCCCTCGGCGAGCTCTCCCCTGCGGGCGGCGAGCAGCGCGAGGCGCAGTGCCGCCCGGCCGTGCCCCGCCCGGGCGGCGCGGGCCCACCACAGGGCGGCTTCGCGTTCGCTGCCCTCGCGGGCGAGGAGCAGCCCGAGGTTGAAGGCACCACTGCGGCTGCCCGCTTCGGCCGCCTCCCGGTACCAGCGCGCGGCGTCCGTCATGTCACCGCGGGCCGCGGCGAGCATGCCGACACGCACCTGGGCACGGCGGTGCCCCTGCTCGGCGGCGCGCTCGTACCACTCCTCGCACTCGCTCCTCTCGGCCATCGGCTCGCCCAGGGCGGGCGGACCGAGCGCCGGACGCCGGGCGTCCAGCACGGTGGCGAGCCGGAAGGCCGCCTCCGCACTGCCGCCCCCCGCGGCGCAGCGCAGATGACGCTCGGCACCGTGCTCGTCGCCGTCCCTGAGCAGGGCCATGCCCACTTGGAGCGCCGCCTCCGTGTGCCCGGCAGCCGCGGCGCGCTCGTACCAGGAGAGCGCCGTGCGGTCGTCGTCACGGCCCGCGTGAAGGATGCCCAGGTTGAACGCGGCGTCCACGCTGCCGGCCTCCGCGGCCTTGGAGAACCACGGCTCCGCGCCGACCGGGTCGCCGGCCTGCAGCAGCAGGACGGCGAGCGCGTTCGCCGCCTCGCGGTGACCCGCGTAGGCGGCACGGCGGTACCACTGCTCCGCCTGAGCCGTGCGGTCCTGGGCGGCGCAGAGCAGCCCCAGGTTGTACGCGCCGTTGACGTCGCCCGCGTCCATCGCTGCGCGGTACCAGCGCTCTGCGGTCTGCTGCTCCCCGCGTGCGGCGTGCAGGGCGCCGAGGGCGTTGGCGGCGTTGCCGTCGCCGTCCTGGGCAGCGCGCAGCCACCACACGGCGGCGCTCTCCTCGTCGCCGGCGTCGCGCAGCAGGAACGCGAGCGCACAGGCGGCGCGGGCCTCGCCGTCCTTGGCGGACGTGAGGTACCACCGCCCGGCCTCCTTGAGTTCGCCGCGCTTCTCCAGGATCGCCCCGAGGTGCAGGGCGGCACGCCGGTGTCCGCGCGCGGCGGCCTGGCGGTACCACTGAGCGGCCTCGTCGATCAGACCGGACCGGGCCGGTGGCGGGCTGCCGACGCCCGCGCCGGGCGTATCGGGTCCGGCAGCGCCGTCCGGCCGCGCCCGACGCCCGGCGCGGCCCGGCTCGTCGGCACCGGCACCAGCACTGGCACGGCCCGCTTCCTCCGCGTCGGCGAGCGTGCGCAGGGCGGCGTCCGTCTGCCAAACGTGGCCGGTCCCCCCGGCACCGGACGCTCCGGCACCGCGGGCCGCGTCGCCCCGAGCCGCACCCGCGCCGCGGACGCCGGAGCCGGCGCCTGCACGGGCGCCGCCCATCGGCGCTTCCCCGGACCGCGGCCCTGGCAGGGTCACGCCCCGGCCTCCGTCCGCCGACGGGGACCGTCGCACGGCCCGCGCGGAAACCCCGGCCTCGGCCACGGGCTCGCTGCGGACCAGCCGGCCGGCCTCGTCGCCCGTGCGGGACTCCTCCACCGCCCGGCGCTCCAGAGCGCGGGCAAGGCGGTACGCGGCCTCTCGATGGCCCTGCTCGGCCGCCGCGCGCAGCCAGCGCTCCGCGCCCACGTCACTGCGGTGCTCCAACAGGTCCGCGAGGGCGTATGCGCCCAGCGCGTGGCCCTGTTCGGCGGACTGTCGCAGCCAGTACTCGGCAGCGGGCTCGTCGCCGCGCTCTCGGAAGTGGCGCCCCAAGGCGTGCGCCGCCGCGGCCGAGCCGGCCACGGCGGCGATCCGCCACCAGCCGGCCGCTTCCTCCGCATAGCCGCGCTGATGCAGAAGTACGCCCAGGTTGTTGGCCGCGGCACGGTCGCCGTCAGCGGTCGCACCGCGCAGGTAGGGCTCCGCTCCGTCGAGGTCCCCCCGACGCAGCAGCAGAGCGCCGAGGACACTCATGGCCGCGGTGTCGCCGGCTTCGGCGGCACGCCGGTGGCGCGCCTCGGCGCCGGCGGTCTCCATGGCGTCGACATTGCCGTCGTCGGCGCCGACATCGTTGCCCACGTGGTCCGCTCGACCCACTACGTCGGTCACATCGGCCACGTTTCCGGCATGCGGCTGCACAAACCGCCCTGTCTCCAACAGAGTTGCCCTGTCCCCCATAAAATCCATCGTCGCACCACCTGCAACCCGCGTACACCTGGTATACCGCAGCCAGTGAGGTCACTTCAGCGTTTTGTCGACATGCCCACAGAGAGATAAGTCAAACACGTTCAGCCCCAACTGAGGGCGCACGGCACGCACTTCGGCGCCACAAGATGTGGAGACGAACTCGAGGAAGTCGTCCACCTCGAACATCGCCTGGGCGGTGTCCTCCACCTTCCACACCACCACCGCGGCCAGCTCGATCGGGT
>NZ_JBEXRZ010000156.1:0-16296 GCF_040613325.1 Streptomyces sp. NPDC006283
CGCACCCCCCCCCCCCGGTCGCCCCGCACCCGGCCCCCACACCCGTCTCCGCCCCACCACGCCCCCGCATAAACCCCCGGGGGGGCGGGGTGCCCCGCCCCCGCCTCGAGAGTGAGTGACGCTGTGCGGCGTGGCTCAGATGCCGTAACCCATCCGCCGGGACAGCTCGTCGGCCGCCACGACGGTACGCGCCGCGAGCTCGGGCAGCCGCTCACGCGCCAACCGGTACGCGGGGCCCGAGACGCTGAGGGCGCCGATCACCTTGCCGTCGTGCGCGCGCACCGGCGCGGCGGCGGCGTGCAGACCGAGCTCCAGCTCTTCCGCCGCGAGAGCGAACCCCTGCCCCACGACCGCCTCCAGCTCGCTGCGCAGCAACCCGGCGCTGGTCAGCGTGTGCTCGGTGAACCGCGGCAGCGACCGGGCCAGCAGGCCCTCGCGCAGGGGCGCCGGAAGATGCGCCAGCAGTACCTTGCCGCTGGAGGTCGCGTGCAGCGGAGTCCGTCTGCCGAGCCAGTTCTGCGCGGTGACGGACGAAGGGCCGCGGGCCTGCATGACGTTGACCGCGGCATCGTCGTCCAGCACGGCGATGTTCACCGTCTCGCCGAGCTCGTCGGCGAGCTCCCGGCAGACCGGCGCGCCCTCCTGCGAGATGTCCAGGCGCACTGCCGCCGCCCCCGCGAGGCGCAGCACGCCCGCCCCCAGGAAGTACTTCCCGCGGTCCTGGGCCTGCGACACGAGTCCGCGGTTCTCCAGCACTCCGAGCAGCCGGAACGCGGTGGACTTGTGCACTTCCAGCTCGTCGGCGATGTCGGTGACGCCGGCCTCGCCGTGCCGCGCGAGGATCTCCAGCACGCTGACGGCGCGGTCCACGGACTGGATGGCCCCGGCCCCGCCCTTCGGGATCCGTTCCTGTGTGTCCTCGGCGTGATCGGCCTTCGTCTGCTCGCGGGTCATAGTTCAACTCTCACCATCTTGCGGTCCATTGGGAGCGCATCTTCGGGAAGCCCTTGACGCGGCCCGCATCCCGACCGGATTCTGTTGCGCATAGCGCTCCCTCATGCGCCATACGAAACCTCATGTTACCGAAGAGTCCTGGACCGAGGGGGGCCCGTGATTCCCGTCTGCCGCCTTGAAGACCTCCCTGCGGGCGAATCCGTCCGCATCGACACGACACCGCCCATCGCGGTGTTCAACGCCGACGGCGAGCTGTACGCCATCGACGACACCTGCAGCCACCAGGACGCGTCCCTCTCCGAGGGATGGCTCGAAGGCTGCCTGGTCGAATGCCCACTCCATGCCGCCTCATTCGACCTCCGCACCGGGCAGCCCACCTGCCTGCCCGCCCGGCGCCCCGTCCGCACCCACCAAGTGGTCGTCGTCGACGGATTCGTCCACGTCAGCCCGGGCGCGCAGGAGGACACCGCCGCATGAGAACCGTCACCGTCGTCGGCGCCTCGCTCGCCGGGCTGTACGCGGCCCGCGCGCTGCGCGCCCAGGGGTTCGACGGGCGGCTCGTGATCGTGGGCGAGGAACGGCACCGCCCCTACGACCGCCCGCCGCTGTCCAAGGACTTCCTCACCGGACGGGTGGACGAGGCGCACCTCTCCCTCGCCGACGCCGAGGAGGAGACGGAACTCGCCGCGGAGTGGCTGCTCGCCACGCGAGCCCGTGGGCTCGACGCGCGGGGCCGCACCCTCCTGCTGGACGACGGCCGAACCGTCGCCACCGACGGCATCGTGATCGCCACAGGTGCCTCTGCCCGCAGACTGCCCGGCGACGACGGCCTCACCGGCGTTCACCCGCTGCGTACGCTCGACGACGCGACGGCCCTGCGCGCCGCCCTGAGCGGCGGCTCGCGACGGGTCGTCGTCATCGGCGGCGGATTCATCGGTGCCGAGACCGCGTCCGCGTGCGCCTCGCTCGGACACGAGGTCACCGTCGTGGAGGCCGCCCCCCTCCCGCTCGTCCCACAACTGGGACACGACATGGCCGCCGTCTGCGCCGCGCTGCACCTGCGCGGCGGCACGGAACTCGTCACCGGCGTGGGGGTGGCCCGGCTGCACGGCCGAAGCGCCGTCATCGCGGTCGAACTCGCCGACGGCCGCGTACTGCCCGCAGACCTCGTCGTCGTCGGCATCGGAGCCGTACCCAACACCGGCTGGCTCGCGGGCTCCACGCTGCCGGTCGACAACGGCGTCCTCTGCGACGACGGCTGCGCCACCGCACTGCCGCAGGTCGTGGCCGTGGGGGACGTCGCCCGGGTGGGCGCGGTGCGCTCCGAGCACTGGACCAGCGCGACCGAACAGCCGGCCGTCGCCGTGCGCAACCTGCTGGCCGGGCGCACCGTCGAGCACGTACGCCGGCTGCCCTACTTCTGGTCGGACCAGTACGGGGCGCGTATCCAGTTCGCGGGGCGAAGGCGCGAGTCGGACACCGTACGGGTCGCCGAAGGATCCACGGACGAGGGCAGCTTCCTCGGGTTGTACGAGCGGGGCGGGCGTACCACGGCGGTACTCGCCGTCGACCGGCCCCGCTCCTTCATGCGGGTCCGCCGCGAACTCGCCCGCGCCGCCCAGCCGGCGCCGGCCGCCTGACGTCTTGCCCGTCGGCCTTCACGAGCTCGTCGGCGCCGTGTGCGGGACGGTCAGCACCGGTACATGAAGTGGGCGCTCGCCGTGTGCCGGGACGGAGAGGTGACCCACAGCTCCGCCCCGGCCCGGTACTCGCCCCGCCCGTGGAAGGTCCACAGCAGATGGAGGCGCGCCTGCTTCTGTCCTCGCGCCACCCTCTCCCTCAGCGGTCCCGAGCTGGTGCCGTCGCTGCGCACCCAGTAGTAGGTGAGCGTGCCGGGCCGCCCGTCGGTCCGCACGACGCCCACGACATCCGCGGTGCCGTCGCAGCCCGGCCCCGCGGGAGACGTCGTCACCCTCACCTCCCGCACGGCCACCGCGGGGCCGTAGCGCTGCCAGGCGAGGAAGCCAAGCACCGCCGCCAGCACCGCGGCCGCCAGCGCGTAGCGGCGCAGGCCGCGTCGCCGGCGACCGCCGTCGGTCCCGGCAGGCGGACTGGCGGACGTCCCGGACCACAGGTCGACAGCCGTGGTGCCGCTGCCGCGCTGCCGCACGAAGGCGGTCACGCCGGGACCGAAGCGCAGCACATCACCCTCGACGCGGTCCGGGGCCGCGGCCCGGTCCGGGTCCGACTCCGTGTTCTCGCCCGGCCGTTCGAACCAGTGGCTCGCCAACTCGGTTGCGCTGTACTCGTCGTCGGCGCCACCCGCAGGAACGCGTCGCTCGTTCACCGGACCGGGCACCCCCGTCTCGTGAGGAGCTGCTGGGTGGACGAGCCGTTCGCGGCGGCCGGATCCGTCGTCGCCTGCACGCTCCAGTAACAGCCCTTGCCCTGGAAGGTGTGGTCGAGGGAGAGCGTGTACTGCGTCGAGCCGCTCCGCTCGAACGACTGCGTGCTCTCGACGACCCCCGGTTCGCCCTTGGTGTTGCCGGTGAACCATGAGACGACGATCCTCACCGGCCCCGCTCCGTCCGTGGCGACGTCGACGGAAGCCGTGGCGGTCGCCGTTCCGGTCTGCCGGAAGGCGGTGACGGCGACGGACTTCACCCGCACTGGAGCGAGGGTCGGGGGCGGGCTGGTGCCCGCTTCCGTGGAGGGTTCGACGGAAACGGTCGGGGAGGGCGGGGCGGACGGCGTCGACGGCGGGGGAGCGGCCGGTCCGGTGGTCGTGCTCGCGGAGGCGGACGGGGGTGCCTCGATGGCTGGACCGGTCGGCGAACCGGCCGACGCGGTAGGGCCCGGGAGGCCGCCCGCGTCCGGCGACGCAGCGCCCTCGTCGTCGGGCAGCGCGCTGGTGGTGGCGACGGCCTGAGCCGTCGCCCTGGGCGAGGGGGCCTCACCGGCCCGCGCCGAGACGGCGATCAGCGCGGCCACGGCCAGCGCTGCCGCACCCGCCAGCACCTTGCGCATCGCCGGGGGCAGCCATCCGCCGGAGCCGATACCGGAGCCGATACCGGAGCCGATGCCGGAGCCGACACCCGCACCGGCGCCGCCGGGACCCGTGCCGGAGCCGATCGCGGTCGTGGCGCGGTCGGTCCCCGCGGCCGGGCCCCCCGACGGGAACAGCAGCGGCAGCAACGCGGCCAGTGCCGCCAGCCTGCGCTGACCGCGCGCCTCCCAGTCCGGGCCGTATGCCGCTCGGGCGATCTCCTCCAGCTCGGACACGAAAGCCGCCGCGTGCTCGGGACGGTCCGCGGGCGACTTGGCGAGCCCGCGCCGGATGAGCGGCCGTACGGCTTCCGGAGCGTCACCCTCCGGGATCGGCGCGCCGATGTGCTGCAGCGCGAGCTCGGCGAAGTTCTCGCCGCGGTACGGCTTGTGGCCGGTCAGGCACTCGTAGAACGTGACCGTCGCCGCGTAGACGTCGGCCGCCGGTGAGGCGGGCTCGCCGGTCCACTGCTCCGGGGCCATGTACGCGGGGGTGCCCGCGACGTGGGGCGTGGTGCCGCGGCGCGCGGCGATGCCGAAGTCGACGAGCTTGGACGAGCCGTCCGCCGCGACCAGGACGTTCTCCGGCTTGTAGTCGCGGTGCACCACACCCGCTCCATGGGCGGCGGCCAGTCCCAGCAGGGAGCCCTTCAGCACCACGAGCGCCGCCTCCGGGCCGGTTGCGCCCTCCCGCTGCAGCAGGGCGCGCAACGCGACGCCGTCGACGACCTCCATCACGATGGCGGCGCCCTGCGGTGCCTCCACGTACTCGTAGAGACGCACCACAAAAGGTGATTCGAGGCCACCGAGCAGCTGGGCCTCCGCCCGGAACTCGCGTACGAAACCGGTGTCCGCGCGCAGTCTCTCGCTGAGGTACTTCACCGCCACCGGGATGCCGGTGGCCTCGTGGACGGCCAGGACGACACGCCCGCAGCCGCCGGACCCGAGCTCCCGGGACTCCGTGTATCCGGGCACGGTCCACGCGTTCATAACGCCCCCACGCCTGGGAGCCGCGGTGCGGCGGTTCCCCTTTACGCCGTGCCGTCGCGCCGTCCGGGCGGTCCGGCACGGTAGCCCACGTGCTGTCCTCCTCACAGACACATTTTCCTCACGCCCGGTTCCCGCCCCGGAGCCGTCCGGCTCGCCCCTGGGCTGTGCTTGGCATGGACCTGCTCGAAACTTTCGGATACGCTCCGGCCGAGCGCTGCTGAGAGCGCTCTCAGAACGTGCGCTTGTTCCGCCCCCACCTCGCTGGAACAACCGAAAGGTCAACGCCTTGAGACGCATGACAGTCATACGCACGGGCCTGTCCGCACTCCTCCTCCTCGGTGCCTGGGCCGGCGTCGGCACCGGCCCGGCCTCCGCAGCGCCCGAACCGGGCTCCGCCGCGGAGCCGCAGCTCTCCCCGGGCCTGCTCGCCGCGATGCAGCGAGACCTCGGACTCGGCGCGGAGCAGGCCGCCGCCCGCCTCGCCGCGGAGAAGACCGCGACCGCCGTCGAAGACAAGGCCCGGCGCGCCGCCGGACCGGCCTACGGTGGCTCCTGGTTCGACGTGAAGACGGCCAGACTGACCGTGGCCCTCACTGACGCCGGCAAGGCCGATGCCGTACGGGCAACGGGCGCCGGGGTCACGCTGGTGCCGCACAGTGCACGGCACCTCGACTCGGTCAAGCGTGAGATCGACGGCCTGAAGGCCCCCGCCGGGGTGAGCAGTTGGCATGTCGACCCGAAGGCAAGCCGGGTCGTCGTGAACGTGGTCGCCTCCGAACGGCGTGACAACGATGTCCAGGAGTTCCTGGACCGAGCGCGGGCGGCCGGTCCGATCGCGGTCGAGGAGACCACCGGGGCTCCGGCTCCCTTCGCGGCCGGAACCGTCGGCGGCGACCCCTACTACACCGGCAACGTCCGCTGCTCCATCGGCTTCTCCGTGCACGGCGGCTTCGTCACCGCCGGGCACTGCGGCGGGACGGGCGCGGCGGTCCGCGGCTGGGACGGCTCACACATCGGCACCTTCCAGGGGTCGTCGTTCCCCGGCAACGACTACGCCTGGGTGAGCGTCGGCAGCGGCTGGTGGACCGTTCCCGTGGTCCTCGGCTGGGGAACCGTCCCCGACCAGCTGGTCCGAGGCTCGGCGGAAGCCCCGATCGGCGCGTCGATCTGCCGCTCGGGCTCCACCACGCACTGGCACTGCGGCAACGTCCTCGCCAAGAACGAGACCGTCAACTACAGCCAGGGCGCGGTCCATCAGATGACCAAGACGAGCGTGTGCGCCGAGCCCGGAGACTCGGGCGGCTCGTTCATCAGCGGTGACCAGGCGCAGGGCGTGACCTCGGGCGGCTGGGGCAACTGCAGCGGCGGCGGTCAGACATGGCACCAGCCGGTCAACGAGATCCTCGGTCGTTACGGCCTTCGTCTCCACACGGCCTGAAACACAGCACTTCCACCACCGCCACCACCGGTCGGAGGCCGTTCGTACGCACGGCGTCCGACCGCTACCCGGGGGGCTCAGGTCCGCAGAACCCGGCCGAAGTACTCCGCCAACTCCGTGCCCTGGGCCTCGCCGTGGCGCAGCCCCACGTAGCCGTCCGGACGGATCACGAACCCGGCCGGGCCCTGCACGCGGTACAAGCGCCGGAACTCGCCACGGCTGTCCCGCCACGCCTGCACGCCCGTGCCGTCGCCACTCGGGTCGGCCGGCACGTCGGGGTGGAGAACAAGATGGCACTCCACTTGTCCGCGCGTCAGCTCACCGGCCGTGACAGCCAGTTCGCCTACGTGCCGCAACGCGCGGTCGTCGTCCGCGTACAGCAGCAGCACGTGACCGTCGCACCCGCGCAACAGGTCGAACAGCCGCACGGGGAACGTGGCGATCGGTCCGACGAGTCCGCCGCAGTCGGGCGCCCGGTCGCCGGCGTCCGGTCCGTTGTGCTCCGGGGCACGGGCCCCGACGACGGGACTGTCGGGGTAGGCGACCAGCAGTTGGGCCTCCCGCATCATGAGTGTTTCCGGATCGTCGGGGTCGGCCTGCACGCCGCCCGCGGTGGCATGCCGCACGGTGCGGCCCACCACTTCCTCGCCGACGGGCCGGCGCTCGGCGTCGTAGCTCTCGAGCAGCCGCGGGTGCGCGGTTCCCGCCACGGCGAGAGCCAGCTTCCACGCCAGGTTGTAGGCGTCCTGGACACCGGTGTTCATGCCCTGGGCGCCGGTCGGCGGATGGATGTGCGCGGCGTCGCCCGCCACGAACACCCGGTCGTGCCCGTAGCGGTCCACCAGACGGTGGCTGATGCGGAAGACGGAGGACCAGCGCAGCGCGGAGGCGGTGGTGGGCTCGGGCGACAGCCGGTCCAGGGTGGCCTGGATGTGCTCCAGGCCCGGGGCGCGGCCGCCTTCCAGGCCGTGCGCCACGCCGTCGGCCTCCTGCTCTGCCTTCACCGACAACTCCGGTGGGACCAGCATCGACATGCGGTAGCGGGACCGTCCTGGCAACGGGATGCACACCAGGATGTCGTCCGTGGCACCGTCGCTCTGGTGCAGGGACCGCACGCCGTAGCCCGTCGGCAGTCCCCAGTCCACCTCGACATCGGCGAGCATGTACTCCTCGGGGAACGCACCGCCCTCGAAAGAGAGCCCCAGCGACTTGCGGACGATGCTGTGCGCCCCGTCGCAGCCCACCAGGAAGCGCGACCTCAGCTCTTCCTCGGCGCCGGACGGCGTGATGATCCTGCTCCACACCCCACCCGCGTCCTGCTCGAACGACACCAGTTCCGTGCTCCGCTCGATCCGGGTGTCCCAGCGGGCGAGGTGTTCCTCGAGGATCCGTTCCGTCTCGTACTGAGGCAGTGCGGCGAAGCCGTACGGGATGTCCGGCGGCAGTTTCAGGTCGATACGCCCTTGGTCCACGCCGTTGACGTAGATCAACTGGCCGTGCATCGGCGCCGCGGCGGCCGAGGCCGCACGGGCCACGCCCATCCGGTCCCAGATCTCGAAGGTCCTGGGCTGGATGCCGACGGCCTTCGCGTACGGCAGACGGGCCGGCAGCCGGTCGATGATCCGGCACCCGACGCCATGTCTGCGCAGCTCCACCGCCGCGGTCAGTCCGACCGGGCCCGCGCCCACGACCAGCACATCCGTGTGCATCATTGGCATCTCCCGTCGAAGAGCCCCCTGCCCGCCGGCCGCCGTCACCCCCTCCTGTCATCGTGACCCCGCCGCCGACGTCCGGCGACTCCTGCGAGGGCGCCGCGGGGCGTCTCTCCCCGTCGCGACGACTCGGCCGACTTCCGTGGCGAGTGGGTCGAGACGGCAGGCGAGGACGAGTGGGAGGAGTTCGAATCCGGATACCTCGCGGACGTGGGGGTGTGGCCGGCGAGCCACGGCGACCACCCCAGGGCCGCCGAGACCCGGGACCGGGCCGACCGGCACCGCGCGGTCTGGACGCACTACCGTAGTGTGCTCGGGCTTGCCTGCCTCACTCTTGTCCCGGTCGGCTGACGTGCGCGCGGCGGCCCGTTGTGGCCTTCTGCTGCTTGCCGTGACCCGGAATGCGGTCGCAGGCTGACCGTGCGGGTCGGGCCGATCGAGCTGATCCGAGTCACGTCGAGTCGAGGAGTGCCGTGGGCGTCAGCCTCAAGGACGTTGCCGCTCTGGCGGGCGTGTCCGTCAAGACCGTGTCGAACGTCGTCAACAACTACCCGCATGTCACGCCCCGGATGCGTGCCAAGGTGCAGGCTGCGATCGACGAGCTCGGCTACCGCCCCAATCTCACCGCCCGTCATCTGCGCAAGGGCCGTACGGGCATCATCGCCCTCGCCGTACCCGAGTTCGGCAACCCGTACTTCGCCGAACTCGCGGGCGCCGTCGTCGACGCGGCCGCCCGACACGACTACACCGTCCTGGTGGACCACACCGCCGGCCTGCGGGAGAAGGAGCTCCTGGTCTGCCAGGGCTTCCGGGCCCACGTCATCGACGGACTCATTCTCAGCCCCATCCACGTCGAGACCGAGGACCTCATCGCCCGCACGGACAGCGCGCCGCTGGTGCTGCTGGGGGAGCGGGAGTACGAGGCGCCCTACGACCACATCGCCATCGACAACGTGGCCGCGGCCCGCGAGGCGGTCCGCCACCTCATCGACCTGGGCCACCGCCGCATCGCCTTCCTCGGCTCGCGCACCGGGCGCGAGCGCCAGCCCGCGCATCTTCGGCTGCGAGGCTGGCGCGAGGAGCACGCCGCCGCGGAACTGGAGGCCGACGAGGCGCTGGTGGTCGTCACCGAGGGCTACGGACGTGAGGACGGCGCCGCCGCGATGGCCGCCCTGCTCGACCGCGGGGAACGGCCGGACGCCGTCTTCGCCTACAACGACCTGATCGCCATCGGTGCGATGCGCACCCTCACCGAACGCGGCCTGACCGTGCCCGGCGACGTCGCTGTCGTCGGATTCGACGACATCGAGGAGGGCCGGTACGGCGCCACCACGCTGACCACCATCTCGCCGGACAAGGAGGCCATCGCCCGCCTCGCCGTCGACAGCCTTGTCGAACGTCTCGCCGGTGCCGCGGAGCACGAACCGCGACGCCGGCGTCCCGGCTACCGGCTCGTCGTACGGGAGTCGACCACCCGCCCCGGTCCGATCACGTCACATACCGGTCCCGCACGCATCCGTTGAACCCACTCGGCCCTGTCCGGGGCACGGGACCGGGTACGGTGCTGATGTGGTGATCACAGGGGAGAACCGGGGGAACCGGGAGAATACGGCACCCGGGACCGCGCTGCTCCTCGCAGCCGCTCCCACGGGCAAGGGCCGTCTCATCGACGCCGCGTCCGCGCTGCCCGCACTCGCGGCCGTCCCGGCGGACGTCCTCGCCGGTACGGCAGGCGCCGCCGCGGCCACGGTGATCGAGCTCGCGGATCCGCTGGACCCCCAGACCGTCCTCACCCGCATCCGCGCCGCGGCCGCAGCGCCGGGCCCGCTGCACCTGTATCTTGCCGGGCAGTTGCACGTGGACCGCAAGCAGCGGCTGCTGCACCTCGCCCTCGGCCGTACGGCGCAGACGACCCTGCGCTACACCGCCCTGCCCTGGCACTGGCTGGCCGGTGAGATCAAGGCCAGGCGCCCGGGCACCACCACGGTGGTCCTGGATCTCGTCGCCGACCCGGAAGCCTGGCGGCAGGTGACCGGCGGCCTCACGGACCTCGGTCCCGGAACGGAGACGTACGGAAGGATCGCGCCCGCCCCCGGTCGCCGTACCGTCGCGACCCCCCTCTACCTGAAGGCGATGGCGGCCATCTGGCGCAGCGGAGCGCGGCCGGCGCTTCCGCAGCTGCACGAACAAGCGGTCATACAGGCAGGCACCGACGGTGCACTGGTGTTCGCGGCAGGCCCGGAAACGATTACCGCTGCCGCGCACCCGCGAGGAGACAGGCGCGTGTCCGGGCCGGGACCGGTGGACGCATCGCGCACCGCGCCGTTGATCGCCGCTGCCACCGCGCCGCCGACCGACGGGGGTGATCCGCATCCGGCGATACTCGCCGCCGCGGCGGCGGGGCGCCACGCGGAGGCCGCGGCGGCCGCCGCCGCGCGCGAGAACGAGGCGCTGCGCGCCCACGGCCCAGGCTCGCCACAGGCCCTGCACTGGCTGGAGGTACGGGCGGATCTCGCGCGCCTCGCCCAGGAACCGGCGCGCAGCTGCGAGTTGTGGATGACCGCCGCCGACGTCCGCCTGGGGCGGCAGCAGGCCGTGGACGATCCGGACGTGGAGGCGGCCGTGGACCGCGCCCACCATCAGTGGGAGCAGATCCGGGACGCCGGCCGGGCCCGTCAACTCGCCCCCGGACTGGTCGCGTTGCGCCGACGTGTACCGGGCCGCCAGCGCGGCGCGCTGCAGCTGCTTCAGCGTCGCCTGGAGCAGCTCCACGACCATCGCGCGTCAACGGCGCCGTCGACGCCGTAAGAGCGGACGAGGCCTTGCGGGCGTCGGTCCGTTCGGTGATGATCTTGTCCGGATCACATGTGAACAGGGGAGGACCGAACCATGCGGGTGAAGGACTTCGACCACTTGGTGCTCAATGTCCAGGACGTGGAGCGCGCCCTGGAGTTCTACTGCGGACTGCTCGGTCTCGAGCCCGTTCGCGTCGACGAATGGCGGGCCGGCAAGGCGCCGTTCCCTTCCGTGCGGATCACCCCCGCTACGATCATCGACTTCGTCGGCCGACCCCGCGGCGAGTCCAACGTCGACCACATCTGCCTGGTCGTCGACCCGTTGGACTGGCAGGAAGTCATCGACTCGGGGACCTTCACCGTCCTGGAAGGGCCGGTCGACCGTTACGGAGCCCGCGGAAACGCCCAGTCGGTCTACGTGCAGGATCCCGACGGCAACACCGTCGAGCTGCGCTGGTATCCGCAGGACGTCGACCAGTAGACCCTGCCACGGCCGGACCACTCGAACCCGCCCGAGTCCCGAGCCGCCCTCCCGACCCCGGCGCTCATCCCGCCCGACACCGCAGGCGGGCCGCCGCCCAGTCGGCGTGGTCGTGCGCGGTGCCGTCGCCGCCGTCCGTCACCCGCAGACGGAGCCGCTGCGCACCGGCGACGGACGCCCGCACGTGCACGGCCGCGTTGTCGCCCCTGAGCACGTCGGTCACATGGACGGGCCTCGTGTCGGCGTACACCTCGAAAACGACACTGCCGCGGCCGCCCATCTCGTCGTCCACGCCGACATCGGCGGTGAACGTCGAGCAGTTGCCGCCCAGGTGGACCTCCACCGTCGAGAGGGCATGCACCCCCAGGCCGCGTTCGTACGTTGTGCCGCCGAGAGAGAGCCAGCCGCCGTCACCGGGAAGCGACTCGCCATTGGCGGTGTCCCGTTCGACCGGACCCCAGCCGTTGTCCTCGGCGACGAAGTCCAGCGCCGACACCGACACGTCGCCGGTCGGCCGGGGCGGGGTGCCCTCGAGATCGGCCACGCCCTCGCCGCCGACCCTCGCACCGTCCACGGAGGTGGCGGACACCTGTGCGACGACCGGCCGCCAGCCGTCGGAACTGCCCGCACCCCGTGTGATCACGGTGTCCACCGATACGGTCCGGCCCGGCTCGAGATCGCCGAGCTTCGGCGACCGGTCCGCCGCGGTCCATCCAGCGGGCAGATCGAGCGCCGCGGCGACGGCCCGCAGAGGGGTGTCGCAGCTGTTGGTGACCGTCAGCGTCGCCCGGGTGGAATCGCCCGCCGCCAGCCCGGCTTCCGCCGCCGTCAGTGCCACGTCCGGCGTGCACACCACCGGCCCGCGCGGGATGCCCGTCCGCGCCTCCGCGCCGGTCAGGGGGCGCAGCCGCAATGTGTAGGCGTACTCCCGGTCGGGCTCCACCTGGTACGCGGGCAGCACGGTGTGGAACGTCTCGCTCACACCGCTCACCGCGTGATCCAGGTGCAGGGTGTTGCCCTCCGGGTCCTTCCGCAGAGCGAACGGATACGCGGCCCGGTCGACATCGGTGTACGGCGTCACGCTCGCCGAGAAGTCCCCGGCCACCATCAGACCGCTCCGGCCGTCCGACAGCGACGCCCAGCGCACGTCCTCGTGGTTCCCGTAGTCCTGCGGCTGGTGGTACGCCGAGAACTGCTCGTCCACGTCGGTCGCATACACGCCGACGGGAGCGCCGTCCACGCGGTCGTTGTAGTTCTCCTGCGGTCCGCGCCCGTACCAGGTGAAGGCGTCGAATTCGTCCGGCATCCGCAGAGACAGCCCGATCCGCGGCAGATACGGCACCTTGCGGGCGCGGCCCCGGGCCTCCACCCGGTGGTCGATCCGCAGCTCCCCGCTGCCGGTGACGGTGTACCGCAGGACCTGCCGGAACGACGAGCCCGCGACGCCCGGGGCGGCGACCGTGCCGGGGGCCGTGACGGTGACCGCCCCCTTCTCCACCGCGATCTCCGCCCTCCCCGGCGCCGTCCTCAGCCGGTCCAGGCCTGCCGCGCGCCACGGCCGGTCCTCCGAAGACACCTCGTTGCTGACCGGCGGCCGCCAGACATCCAGCCCCGGACCGGCGCTGAGCAGTTCGCGTCCACCGGACTTCATGGAGACCAGCTCGCCGCTGTCCCGGCGGAAGGCGTAGGAGAAGCCGTCGCCCGAAACCGTGAGCAGGTCGCCGTCCCCGCCCGTGCGCACAGGGCCGGGTGCGCCGGCCCGCACCACCCCCGCGAGCCGGCGGCCGCCGACCTCGAACTGCTCGACGGCGACCACGTGTCCGGCGTTGGCCCAGGCCGTGTCGACCGCCTGCACCGCCTCGACGGTCAGCCTCCGGTCGGCGCCCTTCGGATTGGCCACCGGTACCGGCAGCCGGACCTGCGCCTTCTCTCCGGGGGCGACCCGGAAGCTCCTGGTGCCGCTGGCGAGCGTCCTCGCCCCCTCGACGACCTTCCACCGCAGCCGCAGGTCCTCGGTACCGGTGAAGGCACGCTCGTTGAGGACACCGATCCTGCCCTGCTTCGCGCCGGCGTCCGAGATGCGGATGGGCGCGTGGACGGCCGCCATCGCCCGTGCTTCGGGCTGCACGGTCCGGTCCGCGGAGACGACACCGTCGACGCCGCTGGTGCCCGCGCCGTAGGAGTAGTACTCGCCCTCCCTGGTGAGCTCGTCGAAGTCCAGGGCGAGGACCGCCTCCGCCGCCGGGTCGTCTGCCAGACGGCGCGCTGTGAGGGCCTGGTGGTAGACACGGACCTGGTCGACCGTGCCGTGAGCCATGCGGCCCCGGGTGTGCTCCTGGTCGCTCTCCGGGTCACGGCCGATGTTCACCGGCTGGGCGGAGTAGGTGACCGTTCCCTTCCATCTGGTCTTCGCCGCCTGCTCGCCGTCGATGAACAGCCGGACCACGGAGCCGTCGAACGTGCCGGAGACACGGTGCCAGTTGCCGTACCAGTCGCGGGGGACGTCCGCCGCCGCGATGTGCCGTGCGCCGCCGCCGTGGACGACGAACTCCAACGTGTCCCGGTCCCTCATCTGCAACGCGTAGCTGTGGCTGCCCTTGGCGACGATCGTGAAGTCGCCCGACCAGTCGGCCGGTTGGACCCAGGCGTCCACCGTGAGGGCGTCCGCGACCCGGTCGAGCGCGGGGTCGCGGTGCACCTCCACGAAGTCGTCAAGGCCGGAGAGCGCGAGGGCCTTGCCGCGGTACCCGGGGACATGGTCCGGCTTTCCGGTCAGGAAGGTCAAGATGCCGTTGCCGGAGGAGTCGGGTGTGGTGATCAGCGGCTGCTCGATGTTCTGCTCCGCCCAGTCCCAGATGTAGCCGCCCTGGACCTGCGGATAGGCGCGCACGACGTCCCAGAACTCGCGGAAGTTCCCGAGCGAGTTGCCCATGGCGTGCGCGTATTCGCCCATGATGACGGGCTTTTCGGTGACCTTGGCCTTCGCCTCGAGGGTCGCCGGTGACGGATAGCGCGGGCCCCAGACGTCGGCGAACGGGGCGTCCCCGTCCGGAGTGTTCGGCTGGTGGTAGACCGGACGGGACGGATCGTTGCGCTCGAGGAATGCGGCCATCGCGTCATGTGCCCTGCCCAGCCCGGCTTCGTTGCCGGTGTCCCACAGGAAGACGCTCGGATGGTTCTTGTCCCGCTCGTACATGGCGGTGAGCCGGTCCATGAACGCGGCCTGCCACTCGGGGAGATCGGCAAGGCAGTCGTGCGGGCAGCGGTCGTGGTGATGGGTCTCGACCTCCACCTCGTCGGCGATCCACAGACCCTGCTCGTCGGCGAGCTCGTAGAGGTAGGGGTCGGACGGGTAGTGGGCGGTGCGCACCGAGTTGATGTTGAGTCGCTTCATCAGGGCCACGTCGGACGCGGTGCGCCGGCGGGTCGAATGGCGCCCGGTCCGCGGATCGGTCTCGGCGCGGTTGACGCCCTTGACGAGGATCCGTTCGCCGTTGACGAGGAGCTGCTTGTCCCTGATCTCGATCTCGCGGAACCCGACCGGCTGGACGGTGGTGTGCGTCACCCTGCCGTCCGGGCCGTGGAGGCGCACCACGAGCCGGTGCAGATTCGGCGTCTCGTCGGTCCACTTCGCGGGGTCGTCCACGTCGGCCGTGAGGGTGACCGAGGCGGAGCCCTTGCCCGGGCCCACGAAGCCGGACATCGTCGTCACCCGGCGGCCGCTGCGGTCGTGGAGCGCCGCGGTGACCCGACGCGTGCCCGTGGCCACCGCCTCGCCCTTCTCTCCCTTGGCGGCGACTTCGATCTCGGCGGTCAGCCGCGCGTCACGATGGGCGGCGTCCAGATCCGTCCTCAGCGTGATGTCGCGCAGATAGGTCGCGGGGGTGGAGTACAGACCGACCGAACGGAAGACGCCGGCGAATCGCCACTGGTCGTAGTCCTCGAGATGCGATCCCGCGCTCCAGCGGTGCACCTGCAGCGCGACGGTGTTTCCGCCCGGGCGCAGATGCCCGCTGATGTCGAATTCCGCGGGCGTGTAGCCGCCTTGGTCGTAGCCGACGTACGCGCCGTTCACCCACACCAGAAAGCCGCTGGTGACACCCTCGAAGCGCAGAAAGGTACGCCGCCGCTGCCAGCTCGCGGGGAGATCGAAGGTGCGGACGTAGGCACCCGTGGGGTTGATGTCGTGCGGCACCTTCGGCGGTGCGTCGGGATACATCTCGGTGGGGATGTTGCGGAAAACGGGGTGGTCGAGGCCGTCCGTCTGCCAGGTGTGCGGCACCCTCACACTGCGCCAGCCGCTGCCGCCGGTGTCGTATCCCACCGCGGCGAAGCCCTCAGGGACGTCCTCGGGCCGCTCGGACATGTGCAGCTTCCACGTGCCGTCGAGTGACGCCGTCCACACGGTGGGCTTCTCGCCGTCCAGCGCGTCGCGGGCATCGGCGTACGGAGTCAGCGGGGCGTGCGGCGGCTCCTGGCCGATGCCGGTCGCCTGCGGATCCTCCAGCAGCCGGTACACGTCCGCCGGCGGTCTCTGGCCCGACCCGGCGGCGAGGGGCGCGGGTGCGGCCGTCGCCATCGCGACGGCGAGGACGGTGAGCCCCCGGAGAACGCGACTGAAACGGGGAAAACGGCTGGATCGGGGCACCTGCTGCTCCACCCCTTCCAAGGGCGTGAACCGCTCCGGAGATCAACAGGTGGGGACAGTAGCGAACGCCGACGGCGTGGCCCCGGCGTGCGGGCGGCAGGCGCGCGAGATTGGCTCGTACGGCCCTGCTGCCCCGTTCCCCCCGTTATGTTTTTCGCGGTCCTGCAACGGGGCCGCTGGCCTCCGGGCCCGGTATGACTGTGTCCCCTCTGTCGAACGGATGACCTGGGGGG
>NZ_JBEXRZ010000157.1:0-16290 GCF_040613325.1 Streptomyces sp. NPDC006283
AGGGCGACGGCGTGCACACGCTCGCGCGCAAGGGCTTCTCCGCGGAGAACCCCGAGGTCGGCAAGTGGCTCAAGGACTTCAAGATGACCGAGGAGCAGCTCACCGGTCTCGAGGCGAAGATCCAGGAAACCGGCAAGGGCAAGGAACAGGAAGCCGTCCGTGCCTGGCTGAAGGACAACCCCGGTCTCGCGGAAAAGTGGGCGCCCGCCGGCAAGGGCGGCAAGGCGGCCAAGGGCGGCAAGGACGAGCGCGACCGTCCCCTGGAGGTCGCCTGGTTCCCGTGGGAGGAGGACATCGCCGCCACGTATCTGTGGAAGGCGGTCCTCGAGGAACGCGGCTACACGATGAACCTCAAGCAGTTCGAGGTCGGCCCGATGTACACCGCGCTCTCCCGCGGTCAGATCGACGTGCAGTTCGACGGTTGGCTGCCGACCACACAGAAGAAGTACTGGGACAAGTACGGCGACAAGCTCACCGATCTCGGCTCCTGGTACGGACCCACGTCGCTCGAGATCGCCGTTCCCTCGTATGTCGAGGGGGTCGACTCCCTGGACGATCTCAAGGGCCGCGGTGACGAGTTCGAGGGCCGCATCGTCGGTATCGAGCCCGGCACGGAGACCATGAACATCCTCAAGAACAAGGTCCTGCCGGACTACGGTCTGGACAAGGAGTTCGAGGTCGTCGACAGCTCCACGCCCGGCATGCTCGCCGAGCTGAAGCGCGCCTACGCCAAGAAGGAGCCCATCGCGGTCATGCTGTGGACCCCGCACTGGGCCTACAGCGAGTACGGGCTCACGAAGCTCGCCGACCCGAAGAAGTCCTTCGGCACGGGCGACGAGATCCACACCGTCGCCTCCGAGGACTTCCCCCGGCAGTACCCGCAGCTCACCAAGTGGTTCAAGGACTTCAAGCTCGGCGAGAAGCAGCTGGCGGGCCTGGAGAACGAGATCCAGAAGCGCGGGACCGGGCACGAGGAAGAGGCCGTGAAGGCCTGGATGGAGCAGAACCCGGGCATCGCGGACGAGATTGCTCCGCAGTAGTCGCCCGGCAGTAGTCACCCGGGCACGTCAAGCCCGTCGATCACGCGAAGGGGTGGGTCCCGCCGAACCGGCGGGACCCACCCCTTTCCGGTGTCGCTTTCGGCCGGTCCGCCCCCTGCGCACCCCATGCTCATGCGCTTGTCGAGTACGGGTGGGCGGATGGTGCGTATGGTGAGACAGGACCCAGGGGAGGGGAGCCCGGCCCATGGACGCGAAGGACGCGAAGGACGCGAAGGACGCCAAGGAGAGGGAAGAGCCTCTCCGGGTGGGAGCGGCCGTGCGCAAACGCCGCAGGGCCCTCGGACTCACGCTGGCCGCCGTCTCGGCGCGCAGCGGCCTTTCGGTGCCCTTCCTGAGCCAGATCGAGAACGAGCGCGCCCGCCCCAGCATGCGCTCGCTCAACGGCGTCGCCGACGCCCTCGACACCACGGTGGAGCGGCTGCTCGCCGCCTCCGACGCGGCCCGTACGGTCGACGTCGTACGAGCCGGGGACGACGCCAGGTCCGCCGGCCCAGCAGAGGGCATCCGCGCACTGGTGCGCGGACAGCACCAGTTGCACGCCCTCGAGTTCAGCGGCGAACAGGAGACCGGCCGCGAGTTCGAGCACCGCAACGACGAGCTGCTGTACGTGGCGGACGGCGCCGTCGAGGTCGAGGCCGAGGGACGGGCCTACCGGCTCGGCCCCGGCGACGCGCTGTTCCTCTCCGGCGGCGTACGGCACCGCTGGCGCGCCACCACCCCCGACACCCGCATCCTCGTCGTCGCGGTCTCCGACCACATCGCGACGACACGCGACCCGCGCGGCTGAGACGGCCCGTGCGCGTCGTCTCCCTGGTGCCTTCGCTGACCGAGGCCGTCGCCGTCACCGCCCCCGGGCTGCTGGTCGGCGTCACCGACTGGTGCACCCACCCGCCCGGACTTGCGGCCGCACGCATCGGCGGCACGAAGAATCCCGATATTCCCGCCGTCCTGCGGCTGCGCCCCGATCTCGTGATCGCCAACGAGGAGGAGAACCGCGGGCCCGATCTCGCCGCGCTGCGCGAGGCGGGCGTCGATGTGCTGGTCACCGAAGTGCGTGGGCTCGACCAGGCGTTCTGCGAGCTGGAGCGGGTGCTGGTGACCGGCTGCTCGCTCTCCCGCCCGCGCTGGCTGGACCGGGCGGAGGAGGCATGGGCAGGCGTCGAGCCGCTGCCGCAGATCAAGGCCGTCGTCCCGGTATGGCGGCGACCATGGATGGTGCTCGGCCGCGACACCTTCGCCGGGGACCTGCTCGCACGGCTCGGTGTCGTCAACGTGTACGCCGGGCACGCCGAGCGCTACCCGCGCATCCCCGTCCAGGAACTGCGGGCGAGCGGCGCCCAGGCCGTCGTACTGCCCGACGAGCCGTACCGCTTCACCGCGGACGACGGGCCGGAGGCCTTCCCCGGCCTGCCCACCGCGCTCGTCGACGGGCGGTACCTGACTTGGTACGGCCCGTCCCTCGTCGACGCGCCCCAGTCGCTCAGCGCGGGGCTGCGAGCAGCTCTCGGCGCAGCAGGCCGCGCAGGGTAAGAGCCCCCGCGACCGCCCAGGCCGCGACGAGGAACGTGTAGAGGGCGACGGCCAGCCAGTCGTACGCCACCAGACCGGTGTGGCGCGCCAGCGACTCCGCCCCGGTCACGCAGGTGCCCACCGGGAAGGTGAAGGCCCACCAGCCCATCGTGAACGGCATCCCGCGCCGTGCCGCCCGCAGCACCATCGCGGCGGCCAGCGCCAGCCACAGCAGGGCGAAACCCATCACGGGCACGCCGTACACGACGGCGAGCGCACCGAGGCCGGTCACGTAGGGGGCGTCGATCGCACCGGGCGCCGCGTCCGCCAGCTTGTTCACCGCGGTGGTCGACTGGCCGAGCGGGCCGAGCACGAGGAACAGAACGGGGGTGAGCGCGAGGGGCAGCGGGCCGTGGTGGACGAGGCGGGTGAAGACCACGGGCAGGATCAGCAGCGTGGCCAGCAGGCTCAGGCCGAACATCGCGTAGCTCGCGAGCAGCAGCGACTCCCGCCACTGGCCCGGCGGCAGATACGGCACCAGAAGCGGACCGAACGCTGCGGAGACCATCGGCGCGACGACGGGCAGCAGCCACACCGGCGACGCGCTGCCGGGCGTGATCCGGTGGCGTACGACCATGAGGTAGGGCACGACGACCGCGGCAACGAGCCCGACGGCCGTGCCGGCCCCGTACAGCACGAACGCGGCCGTCAGGGCAGGGCCTTCACCGATGACGGTCCTGCCGACGGTGAGGGTGGCCACGCCGACAGCCAGCAGTGCCATCGACAGGCAGCCGTAGAACGGGGCCACGGCCGGATCGAGCAGATGCGCCCGTGCCTGGTCCCGGTGGTTCACCCAGTGCGCGGTCCGCGCCGCGAGCACGAGCGCCAGCAACACCGCCGACAGCGCCCACACGCCGGTGCAGGCCGCCCGCAGACCCGGGGCCTCCACCGGCAACGCGGCGCCGGCACTCGCGACCGCCGCCGTCCCCATCACGGGGGCGTACCAGTTCGGGCCGAGATGCCGGACGGACGGAAGCCCGGGATGCACGACGACGGGGACAAGGGCCGGCTCCGGGGAGACGTGACGAGGCTGGACGACGGTGACCATGGCCTCACGTTCGCCGAGGGCCGACGCCCCCACCAGGGACCTTCCCTCTATCACCTCATAAGCTGGTCTTATGAGCGATGAGCAACGCGTGCCGCTGGCCCACCGGGTACCCGAACTGGGCGCGCTGGAACTGCTGCTCGCCGTGGCCCGTCACGGAAGCCTGGGGCGCGCCGCCCGGGAGATCGGCATCACCCAGCCCGCCGCCAGCAGTCGCATCCGCTCCATGGAACGCCAACTGGGCGTCGCCCTCGTCGACCGCTCCCCCCGCGGCTCCGAACTCACGGAAGCGGGATCGCTGGTCACCGACTGGGCGCGGCGCATCGTGGAGGCCGCGGAGGCGTTCGACGCGGGCGCCCAGGCACTGCGAGGGCGCCGTGACTCGCGGCTGCGGGTCGCGGCGAGCATGACGATCGCCGAGTACCTCCTGCCCGGTTGGCTCATCGCCCTGCGCGGGGAACGCCCCGACACCGCGGTCTCACTGATCGCCGGCAACTCGTCGGCGGTCGCGCAGCGGCTGCTGTCGGGCGAGGCCGACCTGGGCTTCGTCGAGGGCCTTGCCGTGCCGGAGGGTCTCGACGGCACGGTCATCGGACACGACCGGCTGTTCGTCGTCGCCGCGCCGAGCCACGCCTGGGCACGGCGACGACGGGCGCCAGTGACGCCGGAAGAACTGGCGGGCACACCGCTCGTCCTGCGCGAGCGCGGCTCCGGCACGCGACAGGTGCTGGACTCGGCGCTCTCCCGGTACGGAGGGCTATCCGCACCCTTGATGGAGCTCGCCTCCACGACGGCGGTCAAGGCGGCGGCGGTCAGCGGAGCGGGCCCCGCCGTCCTGAGCGAACTCGCGGTCACGGAGGAGCTGTCGTCGCGCCGCCTGGCGCGGGTGCCCGTGGAGGGAGTGGCGCTGGAACGCGACCTGCGGGCGGTCTGGCCACACGCCCAACGCCCGACGGGACCGGCACGGGACCTGCTGGGCCTGACGCGGCGGTAGCCGGTCCGGCCCCGCGGGCGTCCGCCGACATCGAGGGCTGGGGTACGTGGGCAGGAGCCGCCGGCGAGGCCGCCCTGGCCGAGTCGGCCTGCGTTGGAGGCGCGGAACCCGGAGGCGCCGAGTTCCGCCGGGTCCGCTCGCCGACCGGGTTCGGGGCCGTGCCCTCGGCGGGGCCGCCCGGGTCGAGTCGGCCTGCGTCGGAGGCGGCGAGCTCCGTCGGGTCCGTCGGCCGTCCGGTCCGGGAGGCGGACCAACCGCCCGCTGCTGGGTTCGGGGCCGTGCCCCGGCGAGGCCCGCCCGAGCCGGTCGGCGTCGGAAGTACGAGCCTGGAGGCGCCGAGCTCCGCCGGGTTTCCCCGCCGCTGGGTTCGGGCCGTGCCCTCGGGGAGGTCCGCCCGGGTCGGCCTGCGTTGGAGGCGCGGAACCCGGAGGCGCCGAGTTCCGCCGGGTCCGCTCGCCGACCGGTCCGGGAGGCGGACTACCCGCCCGACGCCCGGACCAGCGCGGACATCACTCGGGTGTCCGACCCCATCTCCGGGTGCCACTGCACACCCAGCACCCACCCCTCCGCGCCCGGCCGCTCGATCGCCTCCACCGTCCCGTCCTCCGCGTACGCGCTCGGTGTGAGGCCCTCGCCCAGGCGGTCCACGGACTGGTGGTGGTAGGTCGGGACGGGGGAGGCCTCCGGGACGATCGAGCCGTAGAGCGTGCCGGGGACCGGCTTCACCGGGTGTTCGCCGAAGACCCCGATGCCGGCGGCATGCCCGTCGAGGTGCTGCACCAGCGTCCCGCCGAGCGCGACGTTCAGCAGCTGCATGCCGCGGCAGATGCCGAGCAGCGGCGTCCCCGACGCCAGCGCGGCACGGATCAGGGCCAGCTCCCATGCGTCGCGTTCCGGTGCCGGCGGGCCGGTGCGCGGCGAGCGGGGTTCCCCGTACCGCGCCGGGTCGACGTCGGGGCCGCCCGCGACGACGACGCCGTCGAGGCGGGCCACCACGGCTTCGGCCAGCGACGGGTCGTCCGGGGGAAGCATCGCGGCGAGCCCGCCGGCCGCCTGGACGAGCCGCGAATAGCCGGCGGGCAGCAGCGCGGCGGGCAGCTCCCACACGCCCCACCGGGCGGATGTCTCCCAGTAGGTGCTCACCCCGATGAGCGGCATCGACACGACTACGCCTCCGTTCGCTTCCGTTCCGTCCAGTTTCCTTCAGTCACGTGAAAGTTCGGCCTCGGCCGCCGCGAGCGCCGCGAACTCCTCCTCCGGTGCCCGTGCCACCAGATGGTGTCGGCTGTAGAGGGCGAAGTACGCGAGCGCCACGGCGTACACGCCGAGCGCCATGAACGCCGCGTCCTTGTCCACGAGGAACGTCGCCACCAGTGCCGACAGCGCGAGCACGAAGGCGACCGACGACGTGGCCACCCCGCCGGGCGTGCGGTAGGGGCGCGGAAGTTCGGGCTCGCGGCGACGCAGCACGATGTGGGAGAGCGCCATCAGCGCGTAGCTGATGGTCGCGCCGAAGACGGCGATGTTCAGCATCCGCGCGCCGTTGCCCGTGCCCGCCGCCAGCGCGAAGCCGAGCGCACCGGGGATCAGCAGACCCAGGTAGGGGGACTTGCGGCGGCTCGTCAGCGACAGGAAGCGCGGTAGATAGCCGGCGCGGGAGAGCGCGAAGAGCTGGCGGGAGCCGGCGTAGATGAGTGAGAAGAAGGAGGCGACCAGTCCTGCGAGGCCGGCGTAGTTCACGAAGCGGCTGAGCGGGGTCGGTTCGCCGTCACCCTGGAGGGCGACCACCAGCGGGTTCCCGGCTTCCTGGATGGCGGCGGAGCCGCGGGCGCCGCTCGCCGCGAAGAAGGTCAGCAGGGCCAGCAGGGCCAGGATGCCCATGGAGATCGCCAGCGCCTTCGGCATGGAACGCACCGGGTCCTTGGCCTCTTCCGCCGCCAGCGGCACGCCCTCGACGCCGAGGAAGAACCACATGCCGAACGGGAACGCCGCCCAGATGCCCAGCAGACCGAACGGCAGCCATGAACTCGCGCCGAAGGCCTCGGTGTCGACGGGGATGTCGTCGAGGTGACCGGCCTGGAAGTCGGTGAACGCGCCCACCGCGAAGATCAGCAGCGCCGCGACCGCGATCGCCGTCACCACCAGGCTGAACCGCAGCGCCTCGCCGACGCCCCACAGATGGATGCCGATGAAGATCGCGAAGCAGGCCAGGTAGACGGGCCAGCCCGATTCCAGTCCGAAGAGGCCCAGGGATTCGACGTAGTCGCCGATGAAGATGGCGATCGCGGCGGGCGCGAGGATGTACTCGATGAGGATCGCGGTGCCGGTGAGGAAGCCGCCCCAGGTACCGAGCGCGCGGCGGGCGAAGCCGTAGCCGCCGCCCGCGGTGGGCAGGATCGCCGACAGTTCGGCGAGGGCGAAGACCAGGCAGGCGTACATCGCGCCCATCAGCAGTGCGGCGATGGCGAGGCCGCCGAAGCCGCCCTTGGCGAGTCCGATGTTCCAGCCGGAGAAGTCTCCGGAGACGACGTACGCGACGCCGAGGCCGGTCAGCAGCAGCCACCCCGCGCTGCCCCTGCGCAGCGTGCGCCGGTGCAGATAGGCGTCGTCCTCCGGCGGGGCGGACGTGGGCTCGACCGGCGATTGGATGCGTGGGGTGGTGCCTTCGGCCATGAGTCGCTCCTGGCAGTCAAAGGTCCGGCGTTCGGGGTCCTTCAGGTTCACAGGCCCTTCAGGTTCAAAGGTTTGCGCGAACACCTTTGCGTCAGCCGTGGCGCGTGCGCAAGCCCTGTGCGTAAAGCCGGGGTTACGGATCGGTCGCGTATCCGCGCACGGCAACCCCCGTCGTGGCCGCAGGGAAAGGGCCCCCGCGGCCGCCTCAGGGCAGGAACCCCCGCAGCAGCGCCGCCGTCCCCTCGCAGTGCTCCCGCATCACCTCGCGCGCCGCGTCCGGGTCACCGTCCAGCACCGCCTCCACGAGCGCCGTGTGCTGGTGCTGGGAGTGCTCCAGGTTCCGCACCAGCAGCGGAATGCAGTCCAGCAGGTCGTTCAGCCTGGCCCGTACCGCCGCGTACTGGGCGGTGAGCGAGGGGGAGCCGGACAGTTCGGCCAGGGTGAGGTGCAGCAGCGTGTCCTGCCTGCGGTACTCGGTCAGCGGCGCGTCGTGCGTCGCCGCCAGTGCCGTCCGCAGCCGCCGCGCCTGCTCTTCGGTCAGGCCGTGCGCCGCGCACAGTCCCGCCGCCCCCACTTCCAGCACCTCGCGGAAGCGCAGGGTGTCCTCCACGTCCACGTCCGCGACGCGCCTGCGCAGTTCCTCCTCGCCGTGGCTGTCGGGGCGGTGCAGCACGAACGTTCCGCCGTAGCGTCCGCGGCGGCTCTCGACCAGGCCCTGGTCGGTGAGGACCTTGATCACCTCGCGGAGGGTGACCCGGCTGATGCCCATGCGCTCGGCCAGCTCCCGCTCCGCGGGCAGTCGTTCGCCGCCGGGGACCAAACCGAGCCGCAGCAGCTGGAGGATCTGCTCGAGCGCCTCCTCGAAGCCGTTGCCCGCGCGTACGGGCCGCAGCACCGGCGTCAGCCGGTCCGTCGCCCCGCCCGCCGTCCCACCTGTCTTCGCCACCTCGCCGTTTCCCCTTCCCAAGCAATGGTCTTCACCCATACCTTATGACTCCCGGCTGATCCGAGAGAAAGGCCCTGACCCCGTGGCAGACCGCACACCCCCGCTCACCCTCGAGGAACTCCGCGTCCTCGTCGCGAGCGGCGAGATCGACACCGTCGTCCTGGCCTTCCCCGATATGCAGGGACGCCTCCAGGGCAAGCGGTTCGCCGCCCCCTTCTTCCTCGAAGAGGTCGCCGAGCACGGCACCGAGGGCTGCAACTACCTGCTCGCCGTCGACACCGAGATGAACACGGTGGACGGATACGAGATGTCCTCCTGGGAGCGCGGCTACGGCGACTTCGCCATGCGTCCCGATCTCACCACGCTGCGCCGAGTCCCGTGGAACGAGGGCACCGCGCTGCTCGTCGCCGACCTCGCGTGGAACGACGGCTCGCCCGTCGTCGCCGCGCCCCGCCAGATCCTCCGCCGCCAACTGGAGCGCCTCGCCGAGCACGGCTACACGGCGCACGTCGGCACGGAGCTCGAGTTCATCGTCTTCAAGGACACCTACGAGCAGGCCTGGGACAGCGGCTACCGCGGCCTCACCCCCGCCAACCAGTACAACATCGACTACTCGGTCCTCGGCACCGGCCGCATCGAGCCCCTGCTGCGCCGCATCCGCAACGAGATGGCCGCGGCAGGCATGACCGTCGAGTCGGCGAAGGGCGAGTGCAACCCCGGCCAGCACGAGATCGCCTTCAAGTACGACGAGGCGCTGGTCACCTGCGACCAGCACTCCGTCTACAAGACCGGCGCGAAGGAGATTGCCTCCCAGGAAGGCGTCTCGCTCACCTTCATGGCCAAGTACAACGAGCGGGAGGGCAACTCCTGCCACATCCACCTCTCCCTCCAGGACGCCGACGGCCGCAATGTGATGGCCGGAGACGGCCCCGGCGGGATGTCGTCCGTCATGCGCCATTTCCTGGCCGGCCAGCTCGCCGCACTACGCGACTTCTCCCTGCTGTACGCGCCGAACGTCAACTCCTACAAGCGTTTCCAGCCCGGTTCCTTCGCGCCGACCGCCGTGGCCTGGGGATACGACAACCGCACGTGCTCCCTCCGCGTCGTCGGCCACGGCCGCTCGATGCGCTTCGAGAACCGCCTCCCCGGCGGCGACGTCAACCCGTACCTCGCCGTCGCGGGATTGGTGGCCGCCGGCCTGTACGGCATCGAGCAGCGCATCGAACTGCCGGACGCCTGCACGGGGAACGCCTACTCCGCCGAGTACGAGCACGTCCCCACCACCCTGCGCGAGGCCGCGGAGCTCTGGGAGACCAGCCCTGTCGCCAAGGCCGCCTTCGGCGACGAGGTCGTCGCCCACTACCGAAACATGGCGCGTGTCGAACTCGAAGCCTTCGACGCCGCGGTGACCGACTGGGAGCTCCGCCGCTCCTTCGAACGCATGTGAGGCCCTCCTTGACCGCCCCGCACCTGGTACTGAACCCCGCCACCGAAGAGGTCGTACGGACCGTCCCCGCGACAACGGCCGCCGAGGTCGACGCCGCCGTCCTCCGCGCCGCAAAGGCCCAGCGCGGCTGGGCGGCGGCCGCCCCCGCCGACCGGGCCAGGCTGCTGCGCCGCTTCGCCGCCGTCGTCGACGACCACGTCGAGGAACTGGCCCGGCTGGAGGTCCTCGAAGCAGGACACACCATCGGCAACGCCCGATGGGAAGCCGGCAATGTCCGCGACCTGCTCGACTACGCCGCCGGGGGAGTGGAACGCCTCAACGGCCGCCAGATCCCCGTCCCGGGCGGACTCGACATCACCGTCCTCGAACCGCTCGGCGTCGTCGGCGTGATCGCGCCCTGGAACTTCCCCATGCCGATCGCCGCCTGGGGCACCGCCCCGGCCCTGGCCGCCGGCAACGCCGTCCTCCTCAAGCCCGCGGAGACCACCCCGCTCACCGCCCTGCGCCTGGCCGAACTCGCCCTGGAGGCAGGCCTCCCGGAGCATCTCTTCCAGGTGCTCCCCGGCGCCGGCGCAGTGGCCGGCGACGCACTGGTCCAGCACCCCGGCGTGGCGAAGATCGTCTTCACCGGCTCCACCCGGGTTGGCAAGAGCGTCATGGCCAAGTGCGCCGACCGTGTGAAGCGGGTGACCCTCGAACTCGGCGGCAAGAGCCCGAACATCGTCTTCGCCGATTCCGACCTCGACGCCGCCGTGGCAGCCACCCCCATGTCGTTCCTCGACAACAGCGGCCAGGACTGCTGTGCGCGGACCCGGATCCTGGTGCAGGCGGCGGTGTACGACCGCTTCCTCGATCTGCTCGCCCCCGCGATCGAGTCGATCGTCGTCGGCGACCCCGGTGACGAGAAGACACAGATGGGGCCGCTGATCTCCCGTGCCCAGCTCGAGCGGGTGCGCGGCTACGTCCCCGACGACGCCAAGGCGATCCGGGGCACGGCCCCCGACGGGCCCGGCTTCTGGTTCCCGCCGACCGTCCTCACCGACATCGCGCCCGACGCGCCCGCCGCATGCGAGGAGGTCTTCGGGCCTGTCGCCGCCGTCCTCCCGTTCGAGGACGAGGAGGACGCCGTCCGGCTCGCCAACGCCACCGAGTACGGCCTGTCCGGCTCGATCTGGACCCGTGACGTGGGCCGCGCCCTGCGCGTCTCCGGCGCCGTCAGGGCGGGCAACCTCTCCGTCAACTCCCACTCCAGCGTCCGCTACTGGACCCCGTTCGGCGGCTACAAGCAGTCCGGCCTCGGACGCGAGCTGGGCCCCGACGCACTGACCGCTTTCACCGAGACCAAGAACGTCTTCATCAGCACGGAGGCCTGAACCACCATGACCGAGACCCCTGTGTGCCGCCGTCTGGCCGGCCGTACCGCAGTCATCACCGGCGCCGGCAGCGGCATCGGCCTCGCCGCCGCGCGCCGCCTCGCCGCGGAGGGCGCGAACGTCGTCTGCGGCGACATCGACGAGACCGCGGGCAAGGCCGCGGCCGACGAGGTCGGCGGCACGTTCGTACGCGTCGACGTCACCGACGCCGAGCAGGTCGAGGCGCTGTTCAAGACCGCGTACGACACCTACGGCAGCGTCGACGTCGCCTTCAACAACGCCGGTATCTCGCCGCCCGACGACGACTCGATCCTCACCACCGGCCTCGACGCGTGGAAGCGGGTCCAGGAGGTCAACCTCACCTCCGTCTATCTGTGCTGCAAGGCAGCCATCCCCTACATGCAGCGCCAGGGACGCGGCTCCATCATCAACACCGCCTCCTTCGTGGCCGTCATGGGAGCCGCCACCTCCCAGATCTCGTACACCGCCTCCAAGGGCGGGGTGCTCGCCATGTCGCGCGAACTCGGTGTGCAGTTCGCGCGCGAGGGCATCAGGGTCAACGCCCTGTGCCCGGGGCCCGTCAACACCCCCTTGCTGCAGGAGCTGTTCGCCAAGGACCCCGAGCGGGCCGCGCGGCGACTGGTGCACATCCCCGCCGGGCGCTTCGCGGAGGCGGACGAGATCGCCGCCGCCGTGGCCTTCCTCGCCAGCGACGACTCGTCGTTCGTCAACGCGACGGACTTCCTGGTCGACGGCGGGATCTCCGGTGCGTACGTCACCCCTCTGTAGACCGGCCCCGTCCCGCCCATAAGGTTGCGGGATGAGCATGACGACCCCTCCCGGCTGGTACCCGGATCCCAACGCGCCCCACACCGAACGCTGGTGGGACGGTACGGCCTGGACCGCGCACTCCCGCGCGGCCCAGGCTCCGGCCGGTGCGCAGGGGCAGTCGCCGTACGTGGCGGGGCAGTCGCACGGACCGGGTCACCAGCAGCCGGTGGCCTCGCAGCCGCAGACCTTCCCCACCCCGCCGGCGCAGAGCTTCCCGACTCCGCCGGCGGGCGGCGGCAACCGGCGCCTTTTGGCGCTGGCCACCGCGGGCGTGGTGCTGGTCGCGGCCATCGCCGCCGGCGCCGTACTCCTCGGCAGGGACGACGAGGGCGCCACGCCCGAGTCGGCGCCGAGCAGCAGCGGCCGGCCGGCCTCCGCGACCACCGACCCGAGTGCCGGCACCAGTCCGTCGCCCACCGCCGCGGAGGACGCGACCGACCTGGAGGACCAGCTCAACGGCATCACCATTCCCATCCCCGACGGCTGGGTCCGGGCGAACTCCTCACTCGAGCCGGGCGCGACGATGTACACGGACGACACCTACGACTGTCCCGCGGGCGGCTCGTCCCTCTGCCGGCAGGCCCGTGTGTCGTCCATCTCGGCGAACGTCCAGTCGGCGGACACCTCGCCCGAGGCGCTGGCCAAGAAGGACATCGAACAGGCCGCGGACGACGTCTACGGCGAGGACACGCTCGGCAACCGCCCCCACGGAGGCATCGAGTCCCACAAGGTCCTCAGGGCGGAGAACTTCGCCGTCGCGGGCAAGGCCGGCTATCTGGTGCGCTGGCGCGTCACGACAGCGGAGGGCCCGGGCGGATACGTGCAGACGGTCGCCTTCCCCTCGCCGGTCGGCACCGGTTCGCTGATGGTCGTCCGCTTCGCCTTCGACGCGGCCCCGTCGGCGCCCGGCCTCGACGCGATGGACAAGATCGCGGCGAGCATCCGCCCCATCGGCGACGCCACGGGTGGCGGCGTCGGCAGCAGCATCGGCCCCGGCTAGGGCCTCTCGTTCGGATCATGCCGAGCTCGCGGGCCCGGCACGCATGCTCACTGATCCGGCCTGATCCGAACGCGACTCCCTAGTGCTGCTGTGGATCCCGGTCCTGGGCGAGTGCCCGGTAGAGCGACGCCACAGAAGGGTGCTGTCCGGCGTTCTTGCCCGATCTGATGGTCAGCCGCTCGGCGATCTCCGCCACGCCCATGCCCCCGGCCCTCAGGGAGCGCGCGAGTGCGAGCATCTCGTCGTCGATCACTTTGGGGCGGCCGCCTCCGCGCGCGGCGCGGGGCCGCTGCTCAGCAGCACGCTCCCGCACGCCTTCTGACGCCTCGTCGAGCCGGGTGGCTTCCGTCAGAACGCCGAAGAGGGTGGCGCCGGAGTCCTGGGGACGGTGCACTCCGCGCAGGGGACCCGTAAGGATCTCCAACCCGACGCCCTGGTCCCGAAGCCGTGCCGCGAGCGAGGCGAGCTCGCCGGACGTCGCCGCGAGCCGTCCCACGTCGTGAACGGTCAGGACCACCGGCCGGTCGGGAGCAGTCCTTCCGATGTCGCGGGCGATCGCCAGGGCGCGCTCCAGCTCCGTCCCGGACGCCGCGTCGTCGCCCCGGCCGTCGTACTCGATCCGGACGGGACGGCCGCCGGGAGGTCGCGACGGTGATGGCCGCGACGTATCCGGGGACGGCTCGTTTTCGCAAAACATGTTCTCAGAAAGGGGCGCCTCGTCCGGAAGTGATTCGTCCGGCACTGTGTCCCCGAGCGACTCCAGCAGGCCGCGCAGCGTGCCGGCGAGCGTACGGCGCTCGGCGTCCGTCAGGGCGGACAGCACCCGGTTCTCGGTGGCGAGGTGATCGGGCAGCACCCGGTCGACCAGTTCCAGGCCCTCCTCCGTCAGTTCGACGTGCACCACCCGCCCGTCGGACTCGCTGGGGGTGCGGGTGACGAGCCCGCGCGCCTCCAGCCGGTCCAGGCGCTGGGTGATCGCGCCGGAGGTGACCATCGCCGAGCGCATCAGCCCCGCGGGCGTGAGCCGGTGGGCGGGGCCGCTGCGCCGGAGTGTCGCCAGCACGTCGAACGAGGCCCGGTCCAGGCCGTGCAGCGCGAACGTACGGGTCAGCTCCGCGTCGATCCTCCGGTGGCAGCGGGCGATGCGGCCGATCACGGCCATCGGTGACACATCCAGATCGGGGCGTTGGGCGCCCCACTGCCTCAGTACGAGATCGACATGGTCTGCCATGGACTCAGCCTAACCAATTCCTTAGTAATGAGATACATTGCCTTAGTGTTAAGCAACCGAGTGGGAATCATTCTCGTCACCGCCCTGGCCCCCGCCATCTGGGGCACCACCTACCTCGTCACCACGGAGCTGCTGCCTCCCGACCGGCCGCTCCTGGCCGCGCTGCTGAGAGCACTGCCCGCTGGGCTGCTGCTCCTCGCCGTCACCCGGCGCCTGCCGCACGGTGTGTGGTGGTGGCGGGCCTTGGTCCTCGGCGCCCTGAACATAGGAGCGTTCCTCGCCCTGCTCTTCGTCGCCGCCTACCGGCTCCCCGGGGGCGTCGCCGCGACCGTCGGAGCCGTACAGCCGCTGCTCGCAGCGGCTCTCTCCGCGGGCCTGCTCGGCGAGCGTCTGACGCCGCGCACCATGGTCACCGGGCTCGCGGGCCTCGCAGGGGTCAGCCTTCTTGTCCTGCGCGCCGACGCCCGGCTGGACGCGGTCGGTGTCGCCGCCGCGCTCGGCGGTGCGCTGGTGATGGCGACCGGCGTCGTCCTCGCCAAACGCTGGACATCACCGGCACCGTTGCTCGCGACCACCGGCTGGCAACTCGTCGCCGGCGGGCTGCTGCTGCTCCCCGTCGCGCTGCTCGTCGAGGGCCCGCCGCCCGCCGTGCTCACCGGCGCCAACCTCGCCGGTTACGCCTATCTGTCGATCGTCGGCGCCGCCCTGGCCTACGCGTTGTGGTTCCGGGGGATCCGGGCGCTGACGCCGACCGGCGTCTCGTTCCTCGGGCTGCTCAGCCCCGTCGTCGCCACAGCGCTCGGCCTGGCCGTCCTCGGTGAGGAACTCAACGCCCTCCAGGCCGTAGGCGGACTCGTCGTCCTCGGTGCCCTCGTCTCGGCACAGACCACCCGCCGCACCAGCAAGAGGTACGACAAGGAGGAGTCGGACCTTGCCCATCACCGCCTTCGGAGCGGCACGGAACGGCGGATGCCGGACGGTGACAGCAGCGCTGTCCCGAGGCCATGACGTCACCGCCGTCGTCCGCAGGCCATGACGTCACCACCGTCGTCCGCGGCCCGGCCCTTCAGGCCGGGGCGCCCTCCATGTCCGCCGAGCCGCTCGGCACTGCCGCTCGGCACTCAGAGGAAAGTGCGGCCCTCGCCCCGGTACGTCGGGGCCGACCCCGTCACCCGGTCACCCTCGACGAGGTGCAGGGTGTCGAAACGCTCGCACAGTTCCCCTGCCTTGGCGTGCCGGAACCACACCTTGTCGCCGATCAGCAGATCGTCGGCGGGCGCTCCGAGCAGGGGAGTCTGCACCTCGCCCGCCTGCTCCTGCGGGTCGTAGCGGAGCCCCTCCGGGAGATACGGGACCGGCAGCCGGTCCCGGCCGGCGGCGCCGGAGGCCGGATAGCCGCCGCCGAGCACCGTCACCGTGCCCACGCCCGGGCGGCGCACCACCGGCTGGGCGAACAGCGCGGCCGGGCGGCCCGCGAACGACGTGTAGTTGTCGAACAGCCGTGGCACGTACAGACCCGAGCCCGCCGCGATCTCCGTGACCGCGTCCTCCGCGGCCGTGTGCTGCACACTGCCGGTGCCGCCGCCGTTGACGAACTCCAGATCCGGCTCCACGGCTCGCACCGCACGCACGACCGCCGCCCGACGGGCGGCGAGCTCCTTGCGTGCGGCGTGCTGCATCAGCCGCACCGCACGCGAACGCACCGGCGAACCGGCCACGGAATCGCCCACACCTGCCACATGGCCCTCGTACGCCATCAGCCCCACCAGACGGTATCCCGGCCTGCGCGCGATCGACCTCGCCAGCTCGGCGAGCTGGGCGGGCTCACGCAGCGGAGAGCGCCGCGCGCCGATCCGCACACGGCCGCCCAACAGATGGAACGCGGTGTCCATTTCGAGACAGATCCGGATCTCCTCGCGGCCACCGGCGCGGGCACGGTCGATGAGCTCGAGCTGTGCCGGGTCGTCGACCATCACCGTCACCGCGGCAGCGAGCTTCGGGTCGTCTGCGAGCTCCCCGAACCCGGCGCGGTCCGCGGACGGATAGGCGAGCAGCACATCGTCGAACCCGGCCCGGGCCAGCCAGATCGACTCGTCCAGGGTGAACGACATGATCCCCGC